>JAFBAN010000091.1 GCA_019247775.1 Chitinophagaceae bacterium
GTAGTGATTTATCTACTTTTTGTAGGGGATTCTGTAGTGAGTTTTACAGGATGGGATTTAATCTGCTGATTAACAATTCTTTAGGCAAAAACTGCACCAGATTAATTCTGCCTTAAAAAATGTAGACATGACGATTTTGTTCTACAACAAGGCAATTTGGGGAGCCGATGGGCTGGGGATAGCACTACAAAAAAAGAGCCCTGAAACAGGGCTCTTTAAAGAATTGTAGTGTGTAGGTCTTACACCTTGAAATGGGAGAATGCTTTATTCGCTTCTGCCATACGGTGGGTATCTTCTTTCTTTTTGAATGCTGCGCCTTCGCCTTTTGCTGCGGCGATGATCTCATTGGCCAGTTTATCAGCCATGGTACGGCCATTCCTTTCGCGGCTGTAGCGGATCAGCCATTTCATGCTGAGAGAGATCTTGCGATCCGCACGCACTTCCGCCGGGATCTGGAACGTAGCGCCACCGATCCTGCGGCTCCGCACTTCTACTGAAGGGGTCACATTCGCGATCGCTTTCTTCCAGGTTTCATAGCCGTCGTCCCCGGTGATCTTGTTCACCTTGTCTACCGCATCATAAAAGATATTGATAGCGGTGCTTTTCTTGCCTTCCCACATCAGGTTATTGATAAAACGGGTAACCAGTTTATCGTTGAAACGTCCGTCCGGAGCGAGGGGTAATTTTTTGGCTTGTGCTTTACGCATGTTGCTTTATATTAATGAGTTATACTATTTTTTGGCTTTCTCTTTCTTGGTTCCGTATTTGGAACGGCTTTTCTTGCGGTCTTTTACGCCGGCGGTATCCAGGCTGCCCCGAACGATATGGTAACGAACGCCCGGCAGATCCTTCACACGGCCTCCGCGGATCAGCACGATAGAGTGCTCCTGCAGGTTATGGCCCTCACCCGGAATATAGGCGATCACCTCCACCTTGTTCGTCAAACGCACTTTAGCCACTTTACGCAGGGCTGAGTTGGGTTTTTTCGGCGTTGTCGTATACACCCTGGTACAAACACCACGGCGCTGCGGACATGCATCCAAAGCCCTTGATTTACTTTTAGCCCTGATAATTTCGCGGCCTTTTCTTACTAATTGCTGTATGGTTGGCATTCTATACCGTTTAAAAATTCGGACGGCAAAGGTAGTGTCTGGATCGGAAAAATCAAAATGTTTTAAAATAGTTTTCCTCTTTTAACCCCTTCTTGCGTGTAAAACTAAGCCTAACCCAACTATTTAAAGTCCACCGGTAAAAGATCGGGTAAAATCACGCTGGCGTTTACTGCTTTTATCACCCAATCTGGCCCCATGGCTTGGGCCGCATCATCCCACTCTTTTATTTTGAAAACCCAACCGCCGGCCCACTGAAGCATCGTTCATATTTCAAATAAATAATATGGGAAGAACTCTGCTTATTGCCGCCGGTCTGCTTTTCCTCCCGGTCCCGGCAGCCATCGGTCAAACAACTGTTTCTTATACCAGCCCCAATTCGGTATACAGCCAGAATTTTGACGGTCTGCCTGCCTCGGGCAGTTTTTCACCCGGCGGTAAAGGGCCATTTGCACTGAGCGCAGCCCCTGTGAATGGTACCGGCCTCCCCGGCTGGCAATACTGGATGCCGGGCGGATCCAACAACAACGCTGTTTTTGCCATCAGCACCGGTTCCTCTACCGGCAATGGCATATACAGTTTTGGCGCATCCGGATCACCGGAACGGGCCCTGGGCTCGCTGTCTGCAAGTTCGGGCATCTATTCCTTCGGTCTTATCCTTACCAACAATACGGGCATCGCTTTGAACAACTGCACCGTGGCTTTCACGATGGAGCAGTGGCGGAGGGGCGGTTCAGGCAATCCCAATACCTGGGCGTTCCGGTACAGGACCGGCAATTTCACAACCATTGATCAGATGGGATTGACGGACGAACATGCGCTCGACCTGGTTTCCGTCCAGACTGCAGCCTCCGCCGCTACCCTGAACGGTAACCTGACGGATAACCAGCGCACCGTCTCCTACACGATCCGCAACCTCAATTGGAAGAATGGCGAGCAGCTTTTGTTACGCTGGGATGATGCGGATGAGACCGGCAGCGATGATGGCTGCGCGATAGATAATTTCAGCTTCAGCGCACAGCAGATCAGTTCGGCGCCTGCGGCTTCCATAACGGCAGCAACGAATATCACCAGTAATTCCGCGATCCTGAACGGAACTGTCAACGATAATTTCGCACGCAGCTGGATCAGTTTCGAATATGATACGAGCATTAATTTTATTCATGCAGTTATTTTGAGGCCGGCTGCCGATACGATCGAACAAGGCGCCGGAAATACATCGGTCACGGCCGTGGCATCGGGCCTGGAAACAGGCATCAATTACTTTTTCCGGTTGAGAGCAACAAATGCGAAGGGAACAACGATCAGCAATACTGCATCCCTGACCACCGCCTTCAGTTTGCCTGTGCTATCAACCGATCCGCCCTCAGGCATCATGCCAAATTCAGTTTTGCTGAATGGGAATATCAGTTCAACCGGCGGCACAGCTGTAACGGAGAAAGGATTCGTTTGGTCAACAACGGGCACGCCCGCGCTCCCGGCCAACAAATCCGTTGTTACGGGCGCCGCAGCCCATTTCAGTCAGACGGTACAGGACCTGCCCGCAGCAACTGTGATTTATGCCGCAGCATTTGCAACGAACAGCGTGGGTACGGCTTATGGAAACACCCAGGTGTTTACGACGCCTACAACTGTTCTCGCGATCAGGCCCGCATCCGCTTCGCTCACTAATTCGCCGACCGTAAATTTTACCGGGAAATTCGCAAACAATATCAGTGGACTGAATCCTTCCTGCTTTGAGATCGTTCCGGAAAATATAACAGCGGCAATTGTAACTGCGGTAACCGTGGCAGCCAATGTTTTTACGGTTACAGTGAACACCGGCAGCGGTGATGGCAAACTTTCTC
>JAFBAN010000043.1 GCA_019247775.1 Chitinophagaceae bacterium
CCTTTTTTCTGCCGGTGGCCGCGCTGGCGCTGTTGTTCTGGGCCATCAATGCAGGTCATGGCCTGGGCCCTATCTTACAGCAGCCTTCCAAATTCAGCAACACCGCTTCCTTTTTCGCTTTCTTTTTTCCCGCGTTGACAGGCATGGTAGGTTTCTGGGCCACGCTTTCACTGAATATCCCCGACTTTACACGCTATGCAAAAAGCCAGCGTGCACAGGTTATGGGACAGGCAGTGGCATTGCCCAGCTCGATGACGCTGTTCTCTTTTATCGGCGTGGTAGTTACATCTGCCACAACCATCGTGTATGGCACCACCATCTGGGATCCGCTGGTATTGGCCGGCCGTTTCGACAGCAAATTACTGGTGAGCATCGCGATGATCGCGGTAGCCATCTCCACACTCGCCACAAACATTGCAGCTAATATTGTGAGTCCGGCCAATGATTTCGCCAACCTCTCTCCCGCCCGCATCAATTTCAGGCGCGGCGGTTATATCACCGGCGTGATCGGCATACTGATCTTTCCATGGAAACTGATCGCAGATCCGAGCGGGTATATTTTTACCTGGCTGGTGGGCTATTCCAGTCTGCTCGGGCCGGTGGGTGGTATTATGATCGTGGATTATTATTTTATCCGCAAACAACAGTTGATCACAGCCGACCTGTACGATCATAAGGGCATCTACGGGTACAGCAATGGATTCAACGGCGCGGCGATCATTGCATTGCTGGCCGGTATCCTGCCCAATGTGCCCGGTTTTTTTGTAACGATCAAAGTACTGGATCCGATGGCGGTGCCGGAATGGATCAGCCATCTTTACAACTATGCCTGGTTTGTCGGATTCGCCGTTAGCGGACTGGTATACGGCTTACTGATGCAGAAATACAGTAGATTGAAAATTAATTTGAGCGTATGAGTATCCTGATCAAAAACGGAAGAGTGATCACGGCCACGGATGATTACATGGCAGATATCCTGATAGAGGGAGAGACTGTTAAAGCCATCGGCGTCAATCTGCAGGCAAACGCTGATACGGTGATCGATGCAGCGGGCAAGCTGGTTATGCCGGGCGGTATCGATCCACATGTGCATCTCGACATGCCTTTTATGGGCACCTATTCAAGCGATAACTACGAAACGGGTACCCGGGCTGCACTATTCGGCGGCACCACCACTGTGATCGATTTCATCCTCCAGAAACAGGGCAACAGCCTTCACGACGCGCTGAAAGAATGGAAAGGCCGTTCTGATGGCAATGCGGTTGGAGATTACAGTTTTCATATGGCGGTGACCGATTTCAATGAAGATACCCGCAAGGAGATCCGCGAAATGATCGAGGAAGAAGGGATCACATCGTTCAAAACCTTTATGGCTTACAAGGGCGCACTGATGATCGACGACAGGCAGATGGTGGGATTGATGCAGGAAGTAAAAAAACACGGCGGCCTGATCAATGTACACGCCACCAACGGCGATATGATCGATTACCTGATCGCAAAACATAAATCGGAAGGGAAATTATCGCCGCTCTACCATTATCTCTCCCAGCCGGAAGTGACCGAAGCGGAAGCCAGCGGCCGGTTTGCAGATATGGCGAATTACACAGGCTGTCCGGGATACATCGTTCATCTCACCTGCGAGGGCGCGCTCAATGCGGTCAGGAACGCCACACGCAGGAACCAGAAAGTATTTGTGGAAACCTGTATCCAGTACCTGGTGCTCGACGCCTCTCTGTATGAAAAAGATTTCGAAGGAGCCAAATGGGTGATGAGTCCTCCGCTGCGCGAGAAAAAAGACCAGGCAACGCTTTGGGCAGGCATCAACCAGGGATTGGTGAATGTGGTGGCAACGGATCATTGCCCGTTCATGTGGGAGCAGAAGCTGATGGGTAAAGATGATTTTTCCAAGATCCCGAATGGACATCCTGCCATCGAGAACCGGATGGAGTTGTTATTCAGCGAAGGCGTGCAGAAAGGGAAGATCACGCTGAACAAATATGTGGAAGTGGCCTGTACCAACCCGGCAAAGATCTTCGGCATGTTCCCCAGGAAAGGAACGATCGCTGTGGGCAGCGATGCGGATATCATCCTGGTAGATCCGGATGAAAAACATACGCTTTCCGCGAAGACGCATCATATGAATGTAGACTATTCCGGTTATGAAGGATGGGAACTGACCGGGAAGGTGAAAACCGTGCTGCTGCGTGGAAAACTTGCAGTTGATAATAACAAGTGCTACTTGAAAAAAGGTGATGGCAGGTTCATCAAACGCAAAAAGGTGGATAGCAAAATCTGATATCACCGCAGAGAACAGGAGAGGCGGAGTTTACGCAGAGGGTCTCCGCGTAAACTCTGCTTCCTCATGTTCTCTGCGGTAAAAAAAACTCATAATTCTAAACTCTCAACTAACCAACATGCCGAGAATCGTAAAATCAGGACTGATACAACTGAGTCTGCCTAAAACCGAAGG
Organism: Chitinophagaceae bacterium; assembly: GCA_019247775.1. Taxonomy (GTDB): domain Bacteria; phylum Bacteroidota; class Bacteroidia; order Chitinophagales; family Chitinophagaceae; genus Sediminibacterium. The sequence continues at coordinate 2,471 of JAFBAN010000043.1, forward strand.
CGAAGGAACGATCGAAGAGATCAAGGAAGCCATGGTGCAGAAACATATCCCGCTGATAGAAGAAGCGGGGAAAAAAGGTGTTCAGATACTGTGTTTCCAGGAGATCTTCAATACCCCGTATTTCTGCCCGGGACAGGATAAGGCCTGGTATGAAAGCGCCGAGACCGTACCCGGTCCCACCATCGAAAGAATGCAGGCCTACGCCAAAAAATACAATATGGTGATCATCGTACCGGTGTATGAAAAGGAACAGGCCGGCGTATTGTACAACACTGCAGCGGTGATTGATGCAGATGGAACTTATCTCGGCAAATACCGCAAGAACCATATCCCGCATACCAGCGGTTTCTGGGAGAAATTCTTTTTCAAGCCGGGCAATCTGGGCTACCCGGTATTCCAGACCAAATACGCAAAAGTGGGCGTGTATATCTGCTATGACCGCCATTTTCCGGACGGCGCAAGATGCCTTGGTCTCAATGGCGCGGAGATCGTTTATAATCCATCCGCAACCGTGGCGGGATTGAGTCAGTATCTCTGGAAACTGGAGCAGCCGGCTCATGCCGCGGCGAATGGTTATTTTATGGGCTGCATCAATCGCGTAGGCGAAGAGAAACCCTGGAACCTGGGCAAATTTTATGGCAGCTCCTATTTTGTGGATCCGCGCGGACAAATATTTGCGCAGGCTTCGGAAGACAAGGACGAGCTGCTGATCGCCGATTTCGATCTGGATATGATCGAACAGGTGCGCAGCGTGTGGCAATTTTTCCGCGACAGGCGACCGGAAACTTATGGCAAACTCACCGAACTATAACTATTTTAAATAATCAGATGTCGATAACCAATAGCCGGCTGACTGCTGCGGAGTATCACGAAAATTTCAGTGATATCCATCCGCCTTTCGAAAATCATTCGGCGGCGCTGGTGGAAGCAAACCGGTGCCTGTTCTGCTATGACGCTCCCTGTACCAAGAGTTGTCCAACGGGCATCAATGTGCCGAAATTCATCAAGCAGATCACCACAGACAATATCAAAGGGTCGGCGCATACAATTTTTTCCGCCAATATCATGGGCGGTGGCTGCAGTAAAGTTTGTCCGGTTGAAAAACTCTGCGAGGGAGCCTGTGTCTTTAACCTTATGGAAGAAGAACCTATCCCCATCGCCAAGCTGCAGCGTTACTCCACTGAAAAGGCGATTGGCAATAACTGGCAGTACTTTGAGCGTAAACCTTCAACAGGTCGCAAGGTGGCCGTGGTGGGCGCCGGGCCTGCAGGGCTGAGTTGCGCCCATGTGCTGTCGCGCGAGGGTGTGGATGTGACCATTTTCGAAAAGGAAGCAAAAGGGGGCGGCCTGATGACCTATGGGATTGCTGCTTATAAGGTAACGCCTGAGTTCTGCGAGGAAGAAGTCAACTATATTCTCGGCATCGGCGGTATTGAAGTCAGATACGGGCAGGAACTGGGAAAAAATATCTCGCTCGAAGAGCTCCGAAAGAACTTTGATGCTGTTTACCTTGGATTTGGCGTTGGGGTAGCACGGCAACTCGATATTCCGGGAGAGGAACTGGATGGTGTGGTGGATGCGATCAGTTTTATCTATGATATCCGTACCAAAGGTTATCCTGCTGTTCCTGTTGGAGACAAAGTGGCCGTGATCGGCATGGGTATGACGGCCATCGATGCAGCTACCCAGGCAAAAAGACTGGGCGCAAAAGAAGTAACGCTGGTATACCGGAGAACCCAGGCCGAAATGCCCTGTACTGAAGCAGAACTCAATATCGCCAAACTGGATGGCTGTGAGATCATCTGGCTGGCAGCGCCGAAAGAGGCAACCGGCGAGAATGGAAAAGTCAATACCCTCACCTGTAACCTCATGCAACTGGGCGAGCCCGATGCCAGCGGAAGAAGAGCGCCTGTGGATACAGGCCAGACCATCTCACTTAATGTAGACATGGTGATCAAAGCGGCGGGCCAGATGCCGTTCGGTGACCTGATCGCAAAAAATAGTTTAAACAACAACAAAGGTAAAGTTGCGATCAACGAGCATAGTTCAACCAATATTCCCGGTGTTTTCGCTGGCGGCGATTGTGTGAATGGCGGCAAAGAAGTTGTTGATGCGGTACAGGCTGGGAAAGAAGGAGCAGCTTCCATTTTGGAATTCCTTTTTTACGCAAAGCCGCAAAGTAGCTAAGGCGCAAAGGATGGCGAGCGAGAATGAGATAGCAAAATTGGTGGTGGACACGTGCTTCAGAATTCACAAGCAATATGGACCAGGCCTGTTTGAAGTTGTGTATGAAGAGATCTTTTGTTATGAATGGAGCAAGACAGGGATTCCATTTGAAAGACAAAAGCCAATACCGCTGATCCATGAGACGATCCGGATGGAGGCGGGATTCAGAGCTGATGTTATTATTGAGGGCAAAGTGATCGTTGAGCTAAAATCGATCGAGACATTGGCACCTGTTCATTACAAACAAGTGCTGACTTATTTGAAACTGACAGAATGCAAGCTGGGATTACTGGTCAATTTCAATGTAGATCTTATTAAAGACGGCATACACCGTATAGTAAACAAGTTATAAACCTTTGCGCCTTGGCCTCTTCGCGGCTTTGCGTGAAAAAATATTTTTTATGGCTGATATTTCATCGGATTTTTTAGGGATCAAATCACCGAATCCTTTCTGGCTGGCGAGTGCACCGCCGACGGATAAAAAGATCAACGTGCTCCGGGCTTTTGAAGCCGGCTGGGGCGGCGTGGTGTGGAAGACCCTGGGCAGCCAGGTAAAAAATGTTTCATCGCGTTATTCAGCGGTAGATTTTAACGGCACAAGGGTGATGGGTTTCAATAATATTGAACTCATCAGCGACAGGCCATTACAGATCAATCTCGACGAAATAAAAGAATGCATCCGCCTTTTTCCCGACCGGGCCATGGTGGTATCGCTGATGGCAGACAACGATCGTGACAGCTGGCACGAGCTGATCAAAAAAGTAGAGGATACCGGCGCGCACGGACTTGAACTGAATTTCGGCTGCCCTCACGGCATGATCGAGCGCGGCATGGGCGCCGCAGTTGGGCAGGATCCCGAGATCGCAAAAATGGTGGTGGAATGGGTGATGGAAAAAGCGACCATTCCCGTCATCACCAAACTCACGCCTAATGTGCACTCCCCTGTTCCCGCAGGCAAAGCCGTGGTAGAAGCCGGCACCAATGCATTATCGCTGATCAATACCATTCAGTCGGTTACCGGTATCAATCTGGACACACTGGTACCAAACCCGAATGTGGGCGGCAAATCAGTATTTGGCGGGTATTGCGGGCCGGCAGTGAAACCTATTGCGTTGAAAATGCTCACCAATATCAGTCAGAACCCTGTTACCCGCAAGGTGCCGATCTCAGGTATCGGCGGTATCAGCACCTGGAAAGATGCAGTGGAATTCATGCTGCTCGGCGCTTCGAATGTACAGGTCTGTACCGCGGTAATGAAACATGGTTTCCGCATCGTCGAAGATATGTGCGAGGGCCTGAGCAACTGGATGGACGAAAAAGGTTTTCGGAAACTGGAAGATTTCATTGGCAGATCAGTGAACAATATCACGCATTGGGAAGAGCTCGATATCAACTATCACCATATCGCAAAGATCAACCAGGACAAATGCATTCATTGCGGACTGTGTTATATCGTTTGTGAAGACACATCTCACCAGTCAATCAATATTGCCAAGGGTCATCCCTACAATACTTACACCGTAAAAGACGAAGAATGTGTGGGCTGCAATCTTTGTCAGCTGGTTTGCCCGGTTACCGATTGCATCACCATGGAAGAGCATCGTGTGGCGCCTGAGTATGTGAACTGGAAAGACTACCAGCGGCTGGGTCTGCCGCTGAATGATCATTGAGCCATAAGCAGAGATGACTATTTTTACTGCATGAAAATCCAGTTATGGTCTATGGGCAAGCCGCATGAGGCATATGCCAGGCCGGGCATTGAAGAGTTCACCAAACGGCTGAACAACTATTTTACGGCCGACTGGAATATTATTGCCCCGCCGAAAAATGCCGCTACGCTCGATGAAGCGGCGCTTAAAAGAGCCGAGGCCGGGCTGATCCTGCAGCAGTTGCAGAAAGACGATCAACTGATCTTATTGGATGAACGCGGCAAAACTTTCAGTTCGCCGGAGCTCGCACAATGGCTGCAGCAGCGTGCAAATGAAAGCAGCAGGCGACTGGTATTCCTGATCGGCGGCGCATTCGGCGTAGACGGTTCGGTAACGCAGCGGGCAGACCTGGTATGGAGTCTTTCCAAACTGGTATTTCCACATATGCTGGTGCGGCTGATCCTGGCCGAACAGCTGTACCGGGCCTGTACGATACTGCGGAACGAAAAATATCACCACATGTGAGAATTGGTTAAATTGCCGCATGATCTCCGTTACCATCATCATACTGATGCTCACCTGTGTGATCTCGTTCACTGCCTTCTCCAATGAAAAGCTTACGCAGGATCTGATCTTCTACCCTCCCGCCGTCACCAACCGCAATCAATGGTATCGCTTTATCACCTGCGGTTTTATCCATGCGGATTTCATGCACCTGGCTTTCAATATGTATACTTTTTACCTGTTCGGGGGCATTGTTGAACCGGCATTCGTGGAAATATTCGGCAGCAGCGGAAAGGCGCTTTATACCATCTGCTATATTTTTGCACTGATCGTTTGCCTGCTGCCCACTTACCTGCAGCACCGCGACAACTATCACTACCGCAGCCTGGGCGCATCCGGCGCGGTATCGGCCATCATATTTATCGGGATCGTTCTGTACCCGACGATGGGCATGCGGATTTTTCCGATCCCGGTTAGCATTCCGGCTTTTATTTTCGGGCCGCTGTACCTGATCGTTTCCGCCTATCTCGCTAAAAAAGGCCGCGGCAATATCAATCATTCAGCGCATATCTGGGGCGCAATATTCGGCATCGTGTACCTGATCATCACCTGTCAGTTCATGAGCAGTTTCAGGCCGGTACAGCATTTTGTAGATGAAGTGTCCGGTTATTTCCGGTAAGAGATCTGCAGGGTCTGTTGCGTAGTGTCGGTGATCCGGAAGCGATTGTCGATCCGGCGACCGATCACCCAGAGTATTTTCTTGTCGCTTTCCAACACCCATACCTGTTCTTTGGCGGTCCTGGATAATTTAAGATCTATCAGGAAGCGGCTCAGCTTTTTCTTTTTCTGCATTCCCAGCGGATAAAAATAATCGCCTGTCTTAAATCTGCGCAGCAAGAGGGGGAAACGGATATTCCGGGCATCGAGGAATACCTGGTCCTGCGTATCGGGAATGCTGGCCGGTGGCCCGGAGATGATCTGCAACTGCAGTTCGGCTTTTTCAAAAACAACCTGACGATCGTTCTGTTCGATCAGGATATGCCTGGAAGCAACGCCTGCATTGGGGGAAATGATCATCCATTTACGGTTCCTGAGGATCCGATGACTGGAAGATGCGATATAAGCCCCGTTCCCTGCATCAAGTAATCTGATCACTTCGCTTACCTGTGCCGCGGTAAAATGGTATGGTCTGATCAGTTCCCAGGTGATGGTGTGCAGGTAGGGTAATTGCTTCCATTTCAGAACAGGAATATGCCATTCACCGTCTTTCTCCTCAACCAGTTTTTTTAATTGCTCCTGAACGGCCTGCCGGTACAGTCCGGCCGCTTCGCCGAAACGCGTGATATTGTCAAGAATATTCTCCTCCACCTGCGGGAATATTTCTTTCAGCTGCGGCAATAAACTGTTACGAAAAAAATTACGGGTATACTTATTGGAACCGTTGGATGAATCTTCTACCCAGGCCAATCCCCTGCTATCCGCATATTCTTTCAGTTGTGATTTCCTGAATGGCAGCAACGGCCGTATAAGCACGGATGCTTTTCGAAACGGCTGGATACCGGCCAGGCCCTCGATGCCGGTACCGCGGAAAAAATGCATTAATACGGTCTCGATATTGTCATCGGCATGATGCGCGGTTACGATAAACTCCCCGGTCCGCAGTATTTCCCTGAACCAGGCATACCTCAACTCGCGCGCAGCTTCCTGTACGGATAACTTTTTTCTTTCCGCGAATGCAAGCGTATCGAACCGTTTCACCAGTATATCCGTCTCATATTTCGTCCCCAGCTGCCGCACAAACTGCTCATCGCGCAGACTTTCATCGCCCCGCAGCTGAAAATTGGCATGCGCGATCCTGAACTGAAAGCCCGACCGCGCAACCAGGTCAACCAGCACCACGCTATCCAGCCCACCGCTCACCGCAAGCAGCAATCCGCTCTGCCCTGCAGTAATCCTGGGGAATTGGCGGGTCCATTGGGCGGTGAATTGGTCGTGGAGATTCATGAGTGAGATGTTTGACTGATCGCAATTCTGGAATTGGGAAATTTCCCAATTCCAGAATCCCTGACCTAAAACCCTTTATGCTTTCTTAGATTCCTTAGCCCAGGTATCTTTCAGCGTAACGGTCCGGTTGAAGATAAGATGCCCGGGCCTGCTGTCTTTGTCGATATTGAAATAGCCCTTGCGCAAAAACTGGAAACGTTCTTCGTGACTATCCTCCAGCAGCGCCGGCTCGCCCCATGCTTTTTCGATCACCTGCAGCGAATCGGCATTGATATGGTCTTTGAAATCCCCTTCTGCATTGGCTACGTCTTCCACCTTGAAGAGCCGGTCGTACAAACGCAGTTCCACGGCAACCGCATGCTTCACACTTACCCAGTGAAGCGTGCCTTTCACCTGGATGCCTGAGGTATCCGATCCGCTCCTGCTTTCGGGAACATAAGTGCAATGCACTTCAGTGATATTACCTGCCGCATCCTTGATAACCTCCTCGCACCTGATGATATAGGCGCTTTTCAACCGCACCATCTGTCCCGGCGCCAGCCTGAAGTATTTTTTTGGCGGGTTTTCCATGAAGTCTTCGCGTTCTATATACAATTCGCGGCTGAACAGCAGGCCATGCTCGCCGGCTGCGGGGTCTTCGGGATTGTTGTCGGTCATAAGAACTTCTTCCGATTCCGGGTAATTGGTGATCACCAGTTTGAGCGGGTCGAATACCACCATCCGGCGCAGCGCCACTTTGTTGAGTTGTTCGCGCACGCAGAATTCGAGCAGACCTACATCGATCAGATTCTCTCTTCTGGCCACGCCGATCCGGTCGCAGAACTCGCGGATGCTTGCGGCGGGATAGCCGCGGCGGCGCATGCCGCTGATGGTAGACATCCTGGGGTCGTCCCAACCGGTCACATGCTTTTCATTCACCAGCTGCAGCAGTTTGCGTTTGCTCATCACCGTATACGTCATATTCAGCCGCGCAAATTCGTATTGATGCGATGGGAAGATCTCCAGGTTGGCGATACACCAATCGTATAGCTCCCGGTGGGGCACAAATTCGAGCGTGCAGATGGAATGGGTGATATTTTCTATTGAGTCGCTTTGCCCATGCGCAAAATCGTACATCGGATACACGCACCAGGTATCGCCTGTGCGATGGTGATGGGCATGTTTGATGCGGTACAGGATGGGATCGCGCATCAGCATATTGGGCGAGTTCATGTCGATCTTCGCCCGCAGTACTTTGGACCCATCGGCATATTTTCCTTCGCGCATTTCGTTGAACAGGGTACGATTCTCCTCTACGCTCCGACCAGCATACTTATTTCTTTTGCCAGGTACGGTTGGGCTGCCTTTCTGTTCGGCGATCTCTTCGCTGGTACTGTCGTCCACATATGCAAGGCCCTTATCGATCAGCTTATGAGCGAATGCATACAGCTGTTCAAAATAATCAGAAGCATATAACTCATTCGCCCATTCGAAGCCCAGCCAGCGCACATCGTCCTTAATGCTTTCTACATATTCTGTTTCTTCAGTAACCGGATTCGTATCGTCGAAGCGCAGGTTGGTGCGGCCTCCGTATTTTTTTGCGAGCCCGAAATTGAGGCAAATGCTCTTGGCATGACCGATATGCAGGTAGCCATTCGGCTCGGGGGGAAAGCGGGTAACGATAGACTGGTATCTGCCATTCTTCAGGTCTTCTTCAACGATCTCCTCAATAAAATTCAGGCTTTTTTCTTCGGTCATGCTTAGGTTTCTTTGAGAAGCAAAGATAAGCAATTAGAGGGCCTGCTTCCAAGAGGGTGTGCTGGCAAACTGCAGTATGAATGAGCCGCAGATTCGCAGATTAGACACCAATCTGCGAATCTGCGGCTTACTCTTAAAAACAGCTAGCCAGAGATTTTATACCCCGCCACAAAATTTATCGCAGCGATCATATCTGTATGCAATAATCTGTCCGCTTCATTAAAGCTTACCTGTTGCCGGAATGCAGTCATCAATGCCTCCAGTCTGGCTGAAGATTTCATCGGTCTCCGGAATTCCAATGCCTGGGCGGCGCTCAACAATTCGATGGCGAGCACTTTTTCAACATTATTGATCACCCGTAAACATTTGGTGGCCGCATTGGCGCCCATGCTTACATGGTCTTCCTGGTTATTGGACGAAGAAATACTGTCTACCGAAGCAGGTGTACACAATTGTTTGTTCTCGCTCACGATGCCGGCCGCCGTGTACTGAGGTATCATGAAGCCGGAATTGAGCCCCGCATCTTTTACGAGGAATAATGGCAATCCCCGCTGGCCGCTGATGAGCTGGTAGATCCTTCTCTCGGAAATATTGGCCAGCTCGCTCATCGCGATGGCGAAATAATCCAGTGCCAGTGCCAATGGTTGTCCATGGAAATTGCCACCGCTCACCACCAAATCTTCTTCAGGAAATACATTCGGATTATCGGTAACGGAGTTGATCTCGCGCAGCATTACCGAGAGCACATGATCGAAAGCGTCTTTGGTGGCGCCGTGCACCTGCGGGATGCAGCGGAAGGAATATGGATCCTGCACCTGTGTTTTGGCCTGGGCGGCAATATTGCTTCCTTCGAGATGTGAGCGCAGCGATGCGGCGGTATCCACCTGGCCCTTATGGGCACGGATGGCCTGGATCTGCGGGTGGAGCGGCTCGAGGCCGCAGTCGAAAGCATCGAATGACAAAGCCGCGATGAGATCGGCCATCTGCAGCAGGTGCTCTGCTTTTTTGAGACAGTACAATCCGTAAGCGCTCATGAACTGGGTACCGTTGATAAGCGCTAGCCCTTCCTTG
>JAFBAN010000142.1 GCA_019247775.1 Chitinophagaceae bacterium
CCTCCGGGCGGCAGCATATTGGCACAGGAAGATAATTCAACCGCGGTCCAGGCCAAAGCAGCAATAATGGTGATCCTGATAAAGCCCTTGCTCATGTACCGGCAAATATAGAACGAGAGCCTGCTTATAACGGCAAATGCATGTGAAGAGAAACGTAAATTATTGCTCATCGGCAGTATCTACCTCGTGGAGCGCTACAGCCATCTGGTTGGTTTTTACAAAATTGCACCAATGACAGTCCGGTTTGCCGCAGCCCTGGTAAAAATCGCGCTCCTGGATCTTCTGCCATACGGCTTTCACCTGCTGCGTTACGGTGGTGATATCTTCAGGACTGATCATCAGTTTTTCCTTGCGGTATTGCTTCTTTTTGTCAGGCTCTATAAAGTCGAACTCCGTACTCGTCACCTTCCAGTTCTTCTGTTCGTAGTTGTCGACCAGCATTTTGTAAAAGACCGCCTGGCGCCAGTAGTCGCCGCCATTGGGGTCCTTCTCACCCGGGGCCAGTAGTTTGTCTTTGGCCTTGTCGATATCTCCCGTTTTGTAATCCACCACGTTCACAGACTTACCATCGAATTCCAGTTTATCGAGCTTGCCTTTAATAGGCACACCCTGCACTACCACGTTCCTGATATTACGTTCCACCGCAACGATCTTATTCCAGCTTCCGATGTAGCGGTCGTAATAATTCGCCAGCACTTCCTGGCCGTATTCCATACGTCGGGCAAACTGCTCTCGGGTAAAATTTTCGCGGTGGCGCAGCATATACCATTCGAAATCGCGGATGAATTCTGCTTTGGGAGCGAATGCCTCTGTCTGCTGCATTTTGGAGAAAAGTTTTTCCAGGGCATAATGCACTGCAGATCCGAATTCGGCCGCTTCCGATTTGCCGCAGGGTACTCGTACCAGGTTCTGGAAATAGAACTGCAGCGGGCATTTCAGGTAATTGTTCAGTGCTGTAACATTCATCACGAACTTATCCAGCAGCTGTGTGATGAAATCGGCTTCAATCCTTTCTATCTCGGGCGACTGCTGTTCATTGAACTGGATCATTGCGAACTCGCTGAGCGCAGGCGCATCGATCACTATTTTTTCTACCGGCAGCAGATGTGTTTCCTGGATCTCTTCGATGAACATGGAAGGTTCCCACTCTTTGCCGTCGTTCCTGAAACGGGTGTAAGAGATATGCAGGTGCTGCTGCGCGCGGGTAAGTCCTACATAGAACAGTCGCCGCAGTTCTTCCTCGTCGCGCGATTTCGGCTGCGATGAGAACATAGTGTCAGGAAAAGCATATCCTCCACCGGGCTTCCGCTTTTTCTCCCAGTTGCCTGCATTGCAGCCCGCAAGGAATACGTGTTCGAATTCCAGTCCTTTTGAACCGTGAACCGTCAGCAGATTTACCCCTTTATCGCTGCCGCTCACCTGTACCAGCGGCAGGGAGATCTCCTCTTTTTGCATCAGCATGAACAGGTTCACCAGTTGTTCGAGGTTCAGCGACTGGTTGCGGCGGGCTTCGTCCTTTACAAAATCGAAGACTGCGCCGATCACCTGCAGGTGCACATGTTTTTCCGCATCCTGCATTATCCAGTTGAGTACAAGCGCTTTCCTGAGACAGTTTTCCACCAGGTTCACCAGCGTTGTATTGGATACATCTGCGATCAGCGATTCGATGGCCTGGCAGGCTTCGCGCATGCCTGCCGGCGGGCCCTGGCTGAACAGGTCCTGAACCGGCGCATTTACTTTTTCATAAAGCGCCCTGCGCAGCGATGCGCCGCTGTCTGAAAAACGTTTATCCGCAACCGCCGCACTCAGCTTGGCTATTTCGATGGGTGCGATCCGGAACCAGTTGAAGTGAAGGATCTCGAATAACATTTCATCGCCGCCATAAGGCATGTCGTGTTCTGCGGCGAGGTATTTCAGCAACAGGATCAGCTTTTGCGCCAGCGGTATCTGCAGGATATTGAGACTGCGTTTGCTGAACACCGGAATATTTCGCCGCGAGAAATATTGCGTCAGCTCTTCTCCGTACCTGTTCTCTTTGTAGATGATGCCGATATGCCCGGGCATGACGCCGTTACCGATCAACTTTTCCACTTCGAGCGTGATATGGATCATTTCCTGGCGCTGGGTCTCGTATTCGCGGATCAGCGGCTGATGCCTCAGTTCACGGATGGTTTTGTGGGATGACAGCAGCGTTTTGCTCAACCCGTCGATCTGTCTGATCAGCCGCTCTTCATTGCGATCGATCAGGGTTTTCGAGATATCGAGGATCGGCTGGGTAGACCTGTAGTTATTGGTGAGCACGATAGTAAGCAGATCCTGTTGATAGCTGGAAGCGAATCCCAACATATTCTCCACGTTTGCGCCCTGGAACCGATAGATACTCTGGTCGTCGTCGCCTACCACAAATACATTTGGTTGTTGCCAGTAACTGATCAGCAATTCAACCAGCCGGTTCTGTGTACCGCTGGTATCCTGGTATTCGTCAACCAGGATATACAGGTATTGCTCCTGGTAACGCGTCAGCAGCAGTTTATTTTCTTCGAACGCCCTGATCACCCAATTGATCATATCATCGAAGTCGTACCGGTTGCGGCTGCGCATGATCTGCTGAAAACGATCGAATTCATTTACAGCCGCCCGCAACTTCTCCATTTTTTCCCGGGCTTCTTCTATCCGGCTTTCCTTGAGATCGCCGGCCTTGAATTGTTTATAGGCGCGTTTGTAAACGAATTCTTCCCGGTTCGGGATATCGTTCAGGTATTCGTCGATCTTCTGGTTGATCATGGCCGGCGTCCAGCCCTCCCGCTTCATGGTGCTGAACAGCAACTGCAGGTTGCGGATCTCGAAATACACATCGCCGCGATAACGTTTCAGCGGATGATTTTTCGGGAAGCTGTCGATCAGCTGTTTGAACAATTCTATCTTTTCAAGTTCCGATACGGGATCGAGTGAGCTTTTCTCGAACAGCGAAAGGTTTTCCTGTATGATATCATTACAGAATGCATGAAAAGTGTAGATATTGACCTTATAAGCATCCGGCCCTATGAATTTCAGCAGCCGTTTACGCATGGCCACCACGCCGGCATCTGTGTAGGTGAGGCAAAGTATATTTTCAGGCTGGGTATCGGTATCCAGCAATATCCGTCCGATGCGGGCGCCCAGGATCTGCGTCTTGCCCGTACCCGGCCCTGCGATCACCATCACCGGTCCTTCTATGGTATCCACCGCCCGCTTCTGCTGCTCGTTGAGATCGTTATAAATGATGTCGAACTGTTCTTTCTGGCGCATAGGTAAAGATAGGAAGCTGCGGGCTGCCAGCTAAGCGCTGCGGGCAATGAATATCCAGTATTAAATTAACTTATCCGTATGATGAGCGACTGCTCGCAGCTCATTTCAATTCCGTCATCGGGCTTACATTATTCCCCATGTCTACCGTTACCACAAATATTCTTTTGCCCTGGGCATCTGGCAGCAGGTTGGGGTCGATCAGTGCGGTCTTTTCGGTAGGCACAAGCTGCACCAGCTGGGCGTTGATGAATTTTGGTTCTATGCCCTGCGGCAATACAAGTACCCCGAAAGCTTTGATCCTGCTCTCGCCCTTGTACACCAGTTTTACCAAGCCATTGGCCTGTTTTTCGAACAGCGGCTGCGCAGGCGTAGCGTTGTCGAGCCAGGACATGGGAGGGATCAATGCCGGGTGGCGATAATAATTGCGCTGCAGGCTGTCATTCCAGCCATTGGGATTCCTTTCGAATGTTTTACTGCTGAAATAAACACTGCCCTGCGTGGCGGGGTATTGCCTCAGTTCGCGGATCTGGGCAGGCAATTCATTTTTATCGCGCCAGGCGCTGTTGGTACCTGCCCGGTAAATGCCATGACCGATATACATCTGCCTGCCGTAGGTATGTTCGTTCCACCATTTCAGCAACACATCATAATCGGCGAGCCGGTGTCCGCGCTCCCAGTACAACTGAGGCACCACATAATCGATCCAGCCCCGTTGCAGCCATAGCAATATATCGGCATACAGATCGTCGTAGTTCGTTTGTCCGCCCCTGGTCTCACTGCCCATCGGATCCTGGCTTTTGTTGCGCCAGATACCGAATGGGCTGATCCCGAATTTCATTTTCGGTTTCACGCTCCTGATCACATCGTGCAGTAATTTGATGATGCTGTCGCAGTTACTTCGCCGCCAGTCATCCTTGCTCAGCTTTCCGCCGTATTTTTCATACGTGCGCTGATCGGGAAACTCAACGCCTGAAATGCGGTACGGGTAAAAATAGTCGTCCATATGAATGGCATCGATATCATAACGTGTAACGATATCCTTTACCACTTTTGCCGTAAACTGCATCACTTCGGGCAAACCGGGGTTGAAATATTTCTTATAGCCTTCTTTTTTATTTCCATACACCAGGAACCAGTCGGGATGCGTTCTGGTAACATGGTTGGATGCAATGGAAGAATTCTGCAAACTGAATACGGCCCGGTACGGATTGAGCCAGGCATGAAATTCCATACCGCGGCGATGCGTTTCGGTGATCATGAATTTAAGCGGATCGTATAAAGGACTGGGCGGAACTCCCTGCCTGCCGGTCAGGAATTCGCTCCAGGGCTCCAGCGGCGAAGGGTACATCGCATCGGCCGCCGGGCGCACCTGCACGATAACGGCATTCATATGGTTGGCCGCATGCATGTCGAGCAGCTTAATAAACTCTTCTTTCTGCTGGTCAACAGTCAGGTATTTGCTGCTTGGCCAGTCGATATTGTCCACCGCGGCAACCCAAACACCGCGGAATTCATAATTAGGGGAAGACGATTGCGCATGCGATGCGACAAAGCTTACCAGCGCGAGAAAAATAAAACCAGCTATCCGCTTCATACCGCGAAGATAAACCCATCAGGGCTGGTACCGGGATGTTGTGGATGATTTAACTGCCGGGGAAATACAATTCACAGATCGTTAGGATACTGCTCGCGCATTTTGTCGAGCAGCTTATTGAGCTGCTGGGCTTCATCGGGTGAAAGCCCATGGATCATCCTGTCCAGTTCCAGGTTTTTTTTGTCGAGCTTCTCGAGAAGCACCAGTCCCTTCCTGGAGATATTTACATCTACCAGGCGCTTGTCTGCCGAGCAGACCTTCTTTTCTACCAGGCCTTTTTTCAGCAGTCGCTCTACGATGCGGCTGGTATCGCTCATTTTATCGAGCATCCGCTCCCTGATCTGGAGCGTGCTCATCGGCTTATGGCTGCCCCTCAGAATGCGCAGGATATTGTACTGTTGGGAAGTAATATCCTCGGTACTGAAAAAATTCTTGATCTTTTCATTCAGCCAGCTGGCGGAGAAAATAATGTTGACTGCGGCTTTTTGATGTTCGTTGCGGAAAGCCTGTTGCTGGATATCTTTTTCTATTCCCATGCGTGTGCTCAGGTGTTTGACAGGCGCTCTGCGCGCCATGGCCGATCTCTATCTGAAGTTATGAAAAATGCCCGTAAATACTCCTTTGTAAGCCCATTCCGGACCCCCGATTGCTCTTTTACCCCTAAGCCGGCTGAGCGCCGAGTAACCGGGCAATAATCCTCCTGCGCCTCCGCGTCTCTGCGGTAAAACCCATCCTAACCGCAACCTGCCATATTTCTTCCCCGGGGGCGCCTGTTGATTTTTTTCCCCAGCACTCCCCAATTTGGGGAATGGTTTAACATTCTCTTGGTAAACCCTTGACAGTTTTTTGTCTCTATAGGGAGGAATTTTGTGCCAGACAGCGGAAAATAAGCGGAACGTATCTATTTGAACGGTATTAACAAAGATTCTGAACGCAGTGGCATATTGTTTGCCACTATATAGTCAAGAGGCATTTAATAAAAATTTTCTCATAAGCAGTTAGTTTTGGTTGCGGTCCCGATTTCTATCGGGACCAATTTTTTTGCCCCTACCCCAGCGTTTCAGGCTGATGAACCAGCCCAGCAGGCTTCCCCCGGCATCGGCCATAATATCCCCGGTTTCGAAGGAGCGGTTGGGTATCCACCTGTCCTGAACAAATTCCATCATCACACCGTAACAGACCGCCGCCCCCATAACCAGCAGGAATACCCGGATCAGTTTTCCAGGACGGAATCCGCTAAGGCGGAACGGCCTGCAAAACAGCAGCACCAGGGTACCGAACATAACGATATGCACCCATTTATCTCCATGGATTGCCACAAAAAAAGACAACTTCGGCAAACTGGAGCCGGGAAGGCAAAGCAGTATTGCCGTCAGCAGGAAAAAAAGGATGGCTACTAAAAAATCGGAAAATTTCAAGCTCAGGTATTGAGCCGGCAAGATACGATCAACCCACTTTACCCATTACGTACATCTGGTCCATCGTGGGTGTTGCGCTGCCTCCGCGCTTTTCCAGTGTAATCGCGAAAGCCGAAGCCCGGGGGATGTTCTTCATTTTACAGAGCCCTGTGCAGGCATCCATCATACCCGCGTCAACGGGCTTACCGTCAACAATGGCCCAGAGCTGGTATTGTTTGTCGCCAGGAGCCGGGGGCATCTTATTTGGCATAAGATATACGTCTTTGGTCCTGGTATCCCAGAACACGGTAGCCAGGTTATTTTCATTCGCCCGCACGGTAACCATCGGGATCTTGGCTACCGATGGATCGCTCATCATCTGCATGCTTTGATACATGTCAAGCGCCTTGACCTGGATATCGTGGTTCGTGGCTATCAGGCTGGTCTTCTCTACCAGTAATGCCTGGTAGGCTGTATTGGCAGACTGAAAACGGTTGTAGAAATACAGGTTCATCGAAGCGCTGATCACGAGCAGGATGATAGCCGCCGCCGCAATATATTTTGCGAAACGCCCCGCAGGCATGGTTACTACCCTTGTCCTGGCTTCCTCCTGTTTGAATTCGCCTGCCAGCTGGGTGAATAATTCCTGCTTCACGTATACAGGCGGCTGCGTTGCTCCTGCCAGGGCAGTGCGTTCCAGCGAGGCTTCGAAAGCATCGATGGCCTGGTTGATCTCCGGGTGAAGCACGCGCAGGCGCTCCAGCTCAGCGGCTTCTTCGGCACTGGCCATGCCGAGTACCCAGCTTTCGATCACTCCTGATTCTATGTAGGCCCTGATATCCACTTTATGGTTTAATAACGTCTCTTAACTGAATTAATGCGGTCCTCAATCTTGTTTTCACCGTTCCCAGGGGGATGGACAACATCTTCGAGATCTCATCCTGTGTATAGCCCTGGAAATACGATAACTCGATCAGTACCTTATATTCCTCTTTCAATCCATGCACCAGTTTGCGCAGCCCTATCTGGTCTGTCCGGGTTTCACTGCTGCCTCCTGATGCATATACGTCCTCAGTAAGCTCCCGGTTCTGACGGCTATTCTGGAAACTCTTGCTCCGGACGGTATCGATGGATGCATTCCTGGCGATGTTCAGCATCCAGGTAAAAAGTCTTCCCTTGCTGCTGTCATAGCTGTCGATCTGCCGCCAGATCTTTACGAACACTTCCTGCAATACATCATTGGCCAGCTCCTCCTCACCCACGATATTCAGGATTATGGAATGAAGGGCGCCGCTGTAGTTGTCATACAGGTAACTGAATACCTGCTGACTACGTTGCCGCAGCAGCGAAACAAGTTCGGTTTCGTTGTATTTTGTTTTAACTACTTCCAAAAGCAGGGTGACTTTAGTATAAGGTTGTCACTCAATATACGGGAAAAAGGATCGGTCGGATCTAACCCACCATGGAAGTATAGGCGGCGCTGTCCATCAGGGCGTTCACAGCTGCCGGATCGGTAACCGTCATTTTGATCATCCAGCCATTACCGTAGGGGTCGGTATTTACGAGCTCGGGCTGTTTTTCAAGCATCGGGTTCACTTCGTTGATGGTACCGGCTACGGGCAGGAACAGGTCGCTCACGGTCTTCACTGCTTCTACCGTTCCGAACACCTCCTCCGCGGCAACGGTTTTGCCCACAGTGCTGATGTCTACGTACACGATATCGCCCAGCTCATGCTGCGCAAAATCCGTAATGCCGATGGTTGCAATATTGCCTTCCAGGCGAATCCATTCATGGTCTTTGGTGTAACGCAGGTCTGCGGGAAAATTCATAGTGAGGTGTTTTGTACTGCAAATAAAGTCAAAAATCAAAAGTAAAAGTCCAAAATTAACTAGAAGCCCTGCTGATCGAAATAAAGTAATACATGGTCGCGGATAAAATTTTCCTGTTCGGGCAAACTCATTTCGGGCAACGCTTTTACCTGGGCAAAATGCGGCCAGCCGTCTTCGTCCCTGCCTTCCGCCGCATAAAATCCGCTGGGCGCCAAAACCGTGCACATGGCCACATGCATCAGGTCCTGCTTCTGCTCTTTCGATATTTTCTCCTCCATAAAACCTGTTTCCTGCATGCCTATCAGAAAAAGTATCGCTTCCAGATCGGGCTTCTTGCCAAAACGCTCCATCAGTTTCGATTCAAGGGTCCACCAGCGTTGTTGGAGGTCATCATTCATCAACATGACGCAAAGTTAACCCGCGGCCTATCACGCGGCAAAACTTATCTTTGCGCGAAACCCTTACCCGATATGTTAGTTTTGAATGTATTGCGCAACAATACAGCAGAAGTAAAACGCAAGCTCGCGATCAAACAGTTCAAACAACCCGAGCTGGTAGACAGGATCATTGCGCTGGATGATGACCGGAAAAAATTCCAGGCCGAGTTCGATGGTACGCAGGCGAAAGTAAATGCGGCTTCCAAAGAGATCGGCCGTTTAATGGGTCAGGGTAAAAAAGAGGAAGCGGAAACGCAGAAAGGACTGGTAGCGGAATGGAAAGCTGCACTGGAACCCCTGAAAGAAAATATGGCGCGGGTAGAGCGCGAACTACAGGATGCGCTGGTACTGCTGCCCAATCTGCCGGCAGACAAAGTACCGGAAGGCAAAACACCCGAAGAAAATATCGTAGTGCGTGAAGGCGGCGCCAAACCTGGGCTGCATGCCGGCGCATTGCCGCACTGGGACCTGATCAAGCGATACGACCTGGTGGATTTCGAGACCGGCGCTAAGATCACCGGCAGCGGCTTTCCGCTGTATAAGGGCCGAGGCGCCAAATTGCAGCGGGCAATGATCCAGTATTTCCTGGATTACAACACTGCGGCCGGTTATACCGAGTACATCCCGCCTTTTATGGTCAATGAAGCCAGCGCTTTTGCAACAGGACAATTGCCCGACAAAGAGGGACAGATGTACCATGCTACGGAAGACAATTTTTTCCTGATCCCGACTGCTGAGGTACCGGTCACCAATATTTACCGCGATACCATTCTGAAACCGGATGAATTACCGCTGAAGATGACTGCATACTCGCCCTGTTTCCGCCGCGAAGCCGGCAGCTTCGGCAAGGATGTGCGCGGATTGAACCGCGTACACCAGTTTGAGAAAGTGGAGATCATCCAGATCGTGGAAGCGGATAAAAGCCATGCAGCGCTGGATGAAATGGTGGAGCATGTAGAAAAATTATTGCAGACCCTCGAACTTCCCTACCGCATTTTACTGCTTTGCGGAGGCGATATGGGTTTTACCAGCGCCATCACCTACGATTTTGAAGTGTACAGCGCCGCGCAGGAACGCTGGCTGGAAGTAAGCAGCGTAAGCAATTTCGAAAGTTACCAGACCAACCGCTTAAAATGCAGGTATAAAGACGGCGAAGGTAAAATGCAGCTTGCGCATTCGCTGAATGGCAGTTCGCTCGCGCTGCCGCGGATCTATGCCGCACTACTCGAGAATAACCAGCGCGAGAATGGCATTGTATTGCCGAAAGTGCTGCATCCTTATTTCAATGGTTCCAAGATCGATTAGCCGATCCGGTTTTGCAAGCCGCGGATTGGTTTCGCTAAGAGGGTAGCAGGAGAACAGAAGTAAAAGGAGTAAAGTTCTGCTGTCCGCTTCTTTTCTCCCGTTACCTTCCAGCCAAAAAAAATCAGGTTCTGATCAACTGCCTGGCAGTGTCAGAACCTGATAACAGATTAGATAAGGAACCTATGAATTTTTGAGAATGTCCATCATCACAACGCAATCCACATCAGCATTCCCTTTCATTCATCTGTTCCTTGTTCATCTGTGCTGAAACTATCTTTTGATCTGTATGGTGGTGCCTACAGGTAACAGGCCGAATATTTCTTCTATATACTGGTTCTTGGTGCTGATACAGCCTTCTGTCCAGTTCTGGTACTGATCGATGGCGAATTCTTCGTGCGGCCAGGTTCCGTGAATACCGATGCTGCCACCGATGCGTGCATTGGCGGGGATAAGGCCCTGCGCTTTGCGCTCATTGAATTTCTGATAGCTTTCGCGGGTGGGGTAATCGAGGGCCATGAATGAATTCCATTTTTCATGCTTGCGCTTGGAAGCGATATGGAAATCGCCTTCAGGTGTCTTGCGGTCGCCTTCCATCAGCTTATCGCCCATGTCCTTGTTCCCGAATACAACCGGGTAAGTGACCAGCCATTCGCCGGTAGAATCGTACACTTTCATTTCGTACTTGCTTTTGGTGACCACCACGGTGTAGCTGTTGCGGGTGATCGCATCCGGGGTTAGGGGAAGTTTTTTCTTGAACGAGGTACCGGTGATGGCAGCAGCGCCCATCAGTGAGAGATACACTGGCGTTCGGAATTTTTGCAAGGAAGCTTTGGTGAAAAACTTTCCTGACCAGCGTGGGGCCCTGAGCCCGCGGAGTAAGGTGTTTGCAAGCTGCCGAGGCAAACGGATCGAGGGTTTCATAGTTGGTTTCATTTTGTTTCTGGATTTGAGAACCAAACTATTTCATCGGCGCATACCGCAGTGGTTAATTCACCAAAAATTAAGTTAATCGAGTGGAAGCGGAGCAGCGTTTTAAAAATTCATTAGGAAGGTGGGGAATTTTTCCGCTATCAAATAAGAAGATTGACAAATATATTACCCGTGCTGAGTAATAATTTCAACGTTCTCTCATCTGCTTCTTTTTACAAAAAACGCTCCTAAAAAAGGAGCGTGTAAGATACAACATGAGAAAAACAAATCTTGTTAAATCACCAGTTGCTGAACCTGATGCCCACTGCATACGGGTATTGTTCTACTCTAGTAATATCTTTCTGCAGCCGGTTAAGACTGTAAGTACCATAGAGACGTATTGGTCCAAGGCCAAGTTCAGCAATAGCAGCAAAACGCCAGGGTTCGAAATTGAAATCGCCGCGGTATTTCTGTTTTCCCCGTTCGCCGCTGATCTGTTTGTTGCGGCTGTTGGTAAGATAGCCCGCACTGATCCCTCCGCTGAAACTGAGCCCGCGACGGCTATCAGGCGTAGTATTGATATTGAGCATGAATGGAACCGTGAGGTATTCAACATACAGTTTGTTCTTCGTGAAACCGATAGAATCATTGAATACATAGGGCTGAGGATCGTTGCGGTAACTGAGGCGGGTGTCGTAACGGAAATTGTACATCTCCAGTCCCAACCCGTATTTCAGGTTCACCACATGGCTCACCAGGTTCAGTTTCTGCATGAAGAACCAGATGTTCACGTTGCTCGATTTACCTGTATTCAGTTTATAGCTGCCCTCATTAACAGGACCGGCCGCTGCATTCAGGGTTTTGAAATAACCGCCGGAGGCAGCGCTGGTATAGTTGGTATTATCCCGGAGGTTAGCGAAGCCCAGGTCGAAAATAAACCAGTTGGTACTTACCGCGCTGCGGCGACGGTAGCGGCGTTCGCGGCGGTAATCGTCTGTTACCACGATCCGGTTCGAATGCACGACCCTTTCCCGGTCTTCCGCACCGCCTTTCTTTTTGATGATGATAAAATTGCCGACTTTAACGGTATCTGTGGTTTTGGTGCTGTCTGTCTGGGCCAAACTGCTCCCCGCGATCAGCATGACCGCGCCTGCGCATAGTAAACGTTTCATAACTTTTTGTTTGGGTTATCTTAATGACCGGGTATTAGAAGATGAAGGTGTGGCTTCTGCTTTCTCTTCTTCCTGCTGCTTCGCCTTTCCGCGGAAAAGGCTGGATGCTTTACGGAAAAAACCACGGAGTTTGTCTTTATTGATCTCAAGCGAGCCTACATACAGGCTCTTCTTTTCGTCTTCAGTATCGAGTTCCTTGTACACAGCCGGCTGCACGAGAACGGGATTGTCGGGATGGGTATCGGCCGCTTCAGCGATCATGTTCTTATTGAAGCCGTTGCCTGTTACCGCTGTCGGAGTTTGTACGGCCCTGTCATTCCCTGCATTCCCATTCACCGGCGCCGAACTCACAGGTTCTGCATCAACACGTGCTGTTGCGTTTTGATCGGGGATAAGGGCGGCGCCCTCCTGTTTTTCCGGCGCAGCATCAGCAACAGCCGGATCGATATGTTTATCAGTTGCCCTATCCCTGTTTGAAGCGATGGTTTGTACCCGCTCCGGGGCAGCATGGCTGGCGGCTGGCTCATTTTTAGCCGGACTTGCCGCTACCGGAACCCGGTTAGCCATGATACTGCCACCTGTTTCTTTGCCGGATGGGAACAGGAACCAGCCTGTAACTGCGATCCCGATCAATGCCGCAGCCACTGCGATCCGCTGCCAATGCATAAAAATGACCGGCCGCTTTTTTTCTTCCTTCCTATACAGCGAAGCCTTGGCTGCGAATACCAGCGCCTCGGGTTGCAGCTGCGCCTGCTTCAGCAGCAGGAATTCTTCCTGCAAGGCCGGATGCTGCAGTACAAAAGTTTCTACCTGCATTCTTTCAGTTGAAGAAAGCTCACGGTCTACATACAGCAGGAAATAGGTTTCATAATTATCCAGGTTGATCTCTGCCGCGCCGGTCCTGAACAGCATTTCCTTCTCTGCAAATTCCACGGATTCTACCGGCAGTTTCAACTGCTGCAGCAATTCCAGCTCGGCGGCAAAAGCCCGGTTTTCCTGCACAAACTGCAGTACGGCCTGCTCATCTGCAGCAGACAGTTCTCCGTCTGCATACAGCAGAAAGTACTGCTCGTAGTTGTGTATGGTAATTGCTGGTTTCACTGATCTGTTTTTGTTGTGTTTTTATCTTACGTTTTCCGGGCTCACCAGGTAATTCCTGAGCGTTAGCCTGGCCCTATGCAGGTATACCTTAACCTGGCTTTCATTCAGTCCCATGATCTGCCCTATCTCCTCATAGCTGTAACCTTCATAATCCTTCAGCATCACCAGGCTTTTCTGGGTTTCGCTGAGCCGGTTCAGGGCCTCCATCAGGGTTTTTTTCAGGTTATTGCCCCCCGACTGGAATTGTACCCGCCCGTCTTCCTGGAAATCCTCCTTCAACTGGATCCGTTTGTTCTTGCGGATATGGTCGATCATCTGGTTATAGGCAACGGTGAACAGGTAGGACTTGGATTTATCCGTTTCCACGGTTTCACGGTTGCGCCATAATTTCTCAAAAGCGGTCTGTACAATGTCGCGGGCGTCTTCTTCATGACGGAGATTCTTCACGATAAAGCGATACACATTATCGGCGTATTGACTCACACAGTAGTTATACTCTTTCTCGGTCATAAACAGCGGGTGTTCGGAAATGCTTGCCTCTGCCCTGTTATACGGTACAGGAAGCAATATGTTACAAAGGAACAGAAAAAACCGTGGGGACGCGAAACGCGAAACACGGGACGGCTTTACGTTTCGCGTTTCGCATTTGGGGCTGTTTAAGCAAGATTTAATAGTCGATCACCTGTTCCTGGATGGTTTCGGGGATCTCGCGCCAGTCGTATTGCTGGTTGCGGAGCTGGGGCTCGAAACCGGCTTCCCGGATGGCTTCCTGGATGGTGCGGTAGGTAAAACGGTGGGGAGCGCCGGCAGCGCTTACCACATTTTCCTCTATCATGATGCTGCCAAAATCGTTGGCCCCGGCATTCAGGCAGATCTGGGCGGTCTGCCGGCCTACCGTAAGCCAGCTGGCCTGGATATTCTTCACATTCGGAAGCATGATGCGGCTGATGGCGATCATACGGATATATTCATCCGGAGTAGTGAGATTGTGTACGCCCCTGATGCGGGTAAGCAGGGTATCCACGTCTTGGAATGTCCACGGGATAAAAGCCAGGAACCCTTTCGCGCCCTCAGGCTTGCGGCTCTGCACTTCGCGGATACGGGTAAGATGGATGAACCGCTCTTCCAGGGTTTCCACATGCCCGAACATCATGGTGGCGCTGGTGGTGATATTCAGTTTATGCGCTTCATGCATGATGGCCAGCCACTCGTCGGCCCCGCATTTACCCTTGGAGATGAGGCGGCGCACCCTGTCTACCAGTATTTCGGCCCCTGCTCCGGGCAGAGAATCGAGTCCGGCTTCCTGCAGGGCTTTCAGCACATCGTGATGGCTCATTTTTTCGAGCTTGCAGATATGCGCTACCTCGGGCGGCCCGAGTGCATGCAGCTTCAACTTCGGGAACTCCTGCTTGAGGGCCCGGAAAGTGCGGGTATAAAAATCGAGTCCGAGTTCTGGATGATGCCCGCCCTGCAACAGTAACTGGTCGCCTCCGTATCTGAGGGTCTCCTCTATTTTTCGGCGATAAGTGGGCATATCGGTGATATAGGCATCGGCATGTCCGGGCACCCGGTAAAAATTGCAGAATTTACAGTTGGCGATACAGACATTCGTGGTGTTCACGTTACGGTCGATCTGCCAGGTCACTTTGCCATGCGGCACCTGTTTTTTGCGCAGCTCGTCGGCTACGAACATCAATTCGGCCAGCGGCGCATGTTCGAACAGGAACATTCCCTCTTCAATATCGAGGAACTCGAAACGCAGGGCTTTTGCATATAAATTTCCTAATTCCATAGCATGATCAGCGGCCTGAAAATGATCCGGGAGCTCCGGAAAATGCTTTATCGGCGGCTATTTCCTGCAAAGGTACAGCGATATGGATCGCTGCTGCAACAAAAAATACATAATGCCTGTCCTTGAGGTTGACCGCTGATACCAAAACCGGCTGGCTTATACCAGGGGCCCGGCGTGATGGGTTATTTGGCGTATTTTCAATGCGGATGAAACCGATCTATACTGCCATTACGCTTTTCTGCTTATGCATGGGCGCCGCCGCACAGGAAGAATTCGTGCCGCCGCAGGCGAAGCTGATCACAAAATTCCCTTTTACCCAGATCAGCGGAGGCATCGTGATCGTGAAAGCCCAGTTCGATAATTTCCCCGATTCCCTCAATTTCGTATTCGATACCGGCAGCGGCGGCATTTCGCTGGATTCTCTTACGGCTACTTACCTGAACCTCAAAACGGAAAAAAGCGACAAGACCATCCGGGGTATCGGGGGCATCAAGATCGTTGATTTTGCCAACGGACATTTTCTGCGTTTCAAGGGAATGCAGACGCCTCTGCTCGATTTCCATATCAACGACTATGAGCTGCTTACCAGCGTTTATGGCATTAAGATAGACGGCATTATCGGTTACAGTTTTCTGCGGCGTTATATCGTGCGGCTGGATTACGATAACCTGATGCTGGAAGTATATTCGCCCGGCACCTTCAAATATCCCCGCGGCGGCTACCTGCTCAAACCCAGTTTCTCCACGCTGCCCCTACAGATGGCTACGCTCAATGATGACAGGGTCATCACCAGCCGCTTCATTTTCGATACGGGTGCGGGATTAAGCTTCCTGCTCTCCAAAGATTTCGTGGATGACAGCACCGTATTCCGCAAGAGCCGGAAATTCTATGCTACCCAGGCCGAGGGGCTCGGGGGCAAAAGACAGATGGAGATCTCGGTGGCGAAGGAAGTAAAGATCGGCCCGTACAAGTTCAAAAGGGTGCCTGTGCATGTGTTCGAAGACGACTACAATGTAACATCTTATCCCCTGCTTGGCGGACTGGTGGGCAATGATATCCTGCGCCGTTTCAATGTGATCCTGAATTACCCCGAGCAGAGTATTCATATCAAACCCAACAGCCATTATAATGAATCTTTCGATTATTCCTATACCGGGCTGGGGATCTATCTGGTGGACGGAGAGATCAGGGTGATCGATATCATGAAAAATTCGCCGGGAGAAAAAGCAGGCTTCCAGACCGGGGATATAATTTTCTCTGTTGAGACCAATGCAACCAAAAATATCCAGGCTTACAAGAACCTTTTCCAGAACAGCATCGGCAAAGTTAAAGTAGTGGTCTTCCGCAATGAAAAGCCGATGATCCTGACGTTGGATGTAAAGGATATCAGGAAGTGATTTCCGATCCACTCCCCTACCTTTGCCCCTTATGATATCCTATAACCGGTTTATTCTCGATAATGGATTAAGGGTACTGGTGCATGAGGATCACTCTACGCCGATGGCGGTGGTCAATATCATGTATGATGTGGGCGCGAGGGATGAAAATCCGGCCAAAACGGGCTTCGCGCACCTGTTCGAACACCTGATGTTCGGCGGCAGTATCAATATCCCTGATTATGACGAGCCGCTGCAGCGTGCGGGGGGCGA
>JAFBAN010000225.1 GCA_019247775.1 Chitinophagaceae bacterium
GTGATGTGATATTGGGTTGTGCGCCTGTTACAAGCGTTCCCGCCAGTGTAGTGCCCGTGATGGCGCCCGCAGCATTTACGGAGGTAGGCGTAATATCCCCCAGATTATCTTTCCGGTAATATCCGCTCAGCATGCTGGCGGTGTCGCTCACTCTGAGATACTTAGCCATCATCGAAGCCGTATCCGAAACATAGATGATATCAGTTGAAGGTATCTTCCGTAACTGTCCGTTGAATACGGTCACCAGCGAATCGGTCCGCTGGCCATTCACCACATTCAGGTTAAGGCTGTTGGCAGGAACTTTCCTGAGTATGCCGTTCTGAATGGTAACCACAGAATCGGAAGTGCTGCCATTTCCAACATCGAAGCGGATCTTGTTCGCAGCGATCTTGCGCAAAGCGCCGTTCACCGTAGTTACGATCGAATCGGTTTCAGCGCCATTATTCAGCACAAAATTGAGGCTGTTCGCCGGCGTCCACTTGGCGCCATCCCATTGAAGCACCTGCCCTGTGGTGGGAACAGTTCCTGAAACCAACTGACCCATCAGCTTATTTGCGTTCCACAAAGAACTGTCCGACTGTGCCTTCACTACCCATTCCTTATTGCCGGTACCCGTAACCGCAGTTACGGTGATTGTCTGGTTATCACCCGACATTTTCATGTCGCCGGCGATCCCG
The DNA here is from genome assembly GCA_019247775.1 of Chitinophagaceae bacterium. Taxonomy (GTDB): domain Bacteria; phylum Bacteroidota; class Bacteroidia; order Chitinophagales; family Chitinophagaceae; genus Sediminibacterium. The sequence continues at coordinate 678 of JAFBAN010000225.1, forward strand.
TTAAGCGTGATCACACCTGCAGTACCGCCGGTTCCGCCGCTTACGTCGCCTAATTTCGCCCAGGTGTTGTTCTGCCGGAACCTGAACGTACGATCCGTAGTCAGGTAAATGATCATACCATCTACCGGCTGTTTGATGGCGAGGGTATCGTTTATTCTTGAAATGAGTAATGCCTTGTTTATGGAGTTGATCTCCAGGGCAACACTGGTATCATTGGCAAACACCGAACTTCCGATCACGATGCCTTTCGCATTCAGGATCCGGAAATTCTGCATCTTCAGGTCGTCCTTGGCCGTATGGTTACCGAGGTTATCGCCCAGTTTCTGGGCCTGGGCAGTATATATAAACGAGAAGAGCACACCCAGTACAAGCCAGGCATGCTTTACAAATCTTCTTCTCATATTAAATATTGCCACTATATTTACTCGTTATCTATTCATTTGGATGTGAAACAATTATTGTTTCTACAACAACGCTATAAACGCTATTCTATTTTATCACGATGATCTTATACTGACTCCCCTTCACACTCACTTTCGTATCCGTGAAATTGGCAAACCTGATACTCACATGGTCGGGGGCTGATACCCAGGCGCTATACACTGTCCATTCAGGATAGTCTCCCTGCGGCGTTACCACGATCGGATCTCCCAACTGCACACCGGATACGAGCACATCCACAACAGCCGTCGTATTCGCTTCCACATCAACATTCTGACCGGTCTGAATAGACAGGTTCAGGTTTGTTACGTTGGTCGTAAATACCTGTGCAGCCTTCGGAGGCGCCCAGGATACATTGCCCAGGCTGTCCGTGATCAGGAAGGTATTGTACGGACCAGGCGTAATATTGGTGCTTACATTGGTAACCGTTGCATTTCCGGCAAACAGCGCATAGGGAACGCTCATCATCTGGGTAGTGCCCAGATCGATATAGTTGTCGGAAGCCACCCACCAGGAAGCAGGGATCACCGGCGATACCGCGATTTTAAGGTTGAGGAAATAAGGACCATCAGCCCAGTCTATATCAGCGATGGTCTTAAGAGTGGTGGCGCTGGTCTTGCTGCCCATACCGATGTTGATGGTATAAACGCCATCATCATTGGTGGTCACCTCAAAGCCTTCTTCCCAAACAACAGTTCCATTGATCTTTTGTTTGATGATGGCGTCTTTGATGAACACTTTCCGGTTCTTGGCCGGATTGCCCATGGCGTCTTTGGCTACGGCCTGTAGCGGAATGGCTGGCGGCGGCTGGGCAATAAGTATCCCTGCCATGAACAGCAAAGGAAGAAGCAGCAGCTTTTTAACATTTGCGGGTTTCATAACTTAGGTTTTAGTTACCTATTAACGGAAATATACTGTTGATGTTGTAATAGGGTTTTTCATAGGACACGACTTCTAAAAATGGTTTTTCATAGGATAGGACGAAAATTGGTTTTTCATAGGATACGTTAACCACTTTACGTCAAAAAGAGACAAAAAAACCAGTTTTATTGCTGGGAAGTTCCAGTAAATCAATGTAGTGAGCATACTACAAAGATACCGACCCGTTCCCCGTTGTGTCTTAATGTTATTACAACATTCTCAGTCTTTATTATATTTTAATCAGTTTCTTGCTGTAACGCTGGCTCATGAAGTCTATTACTACCGCATAAGTTCCGGCTGCATAAGCTGCCACGTTAACAGTATATCCTGCCTTAACATCCTTCATAGCCACCATCTGGCTCATCATCGTTCTTCCGTCCATGCCCAGGATCCTGATCTGGCAGGAAAGATTGGCATCGAACTGACCATCGCATTTGATGGTTGTCATACCGCTTGTAGGGTTAGGATATACATTCAGGGAAACTGAAAAATCAACTACGGTTGCTACCGGCGCAACTTCTTTACAACCTGCGCCAAATTCACCCTTGCCGTTAGTGGCGATACGCAGGGCAGCGATACCGGTAGAGCTGGTAATACAGGTGCCTTTACCGGAATTGATCATCGGGCTGCTGGTCATGGTAGCGCCTGTAGAGCTTGCTATGGGAGAGAACGTGAACACCTGCGCCATACCTGTAGAGCAGGCAAGCAGCATAATGATCATCAGATATGTTCTCTTAATACGCATAGTAAACTTCTTCGTTTTTTACCATGTTATATGGATAGGAGAAATCAAGCTTTGTCTCGGAAATAGAAAGCACATTGCAGTCGAGATGATAGAACTTGCCTGCAGCAGAATAGAACTCGAGATAAAATGAAGAACCGGTCATCACTTTCCAGGTGCCCTTCAGATCATTGTCTGTAAAGCTGCCCTGCGATGTCTGGCCAGCGCCTAAAGTGAAAGTCTTTGTGTACGTTAATTGTGAAGCGGTAAGTGTTTGAAGGGTATCGTTCTGATAAACAGCTTTCAGATGCCAAAGGCGGTTCCCGTCCGCAGTCAGGAGCTTGGCAAGTTTCTCCTCAGCCGTCAGTGGGGTAACTTCAGGCCCTTTGCTGCATCCTGTGAGGATGAAGAAGGAGATCAGTAAAAGTGCTAAAGCTGTTTTCATTT
>JAFBAN010000126.1 GCA_019247775.1 Chitinophagaceae bacterium
CTCCCGCTAAAACCTATCTGCTGTATGCGGGTAGGTTTTTAAATTATATAAGATGCCCTACCCATGGATACTGGTTCCTGCCCTGTCTGCCTGTATCGGCTGGACTTTGGCAAGGATGATGACCGGACTGCTATTTTACCCGGCAAACCCGCGTAAAATATTGGGAATCACCCTTCAAGGCGTAGTTCCCAAAAAACAGCGGCAGTTATCGGGGCAACTGGCGGCCTGGGCGGCAAAAGAAATGATCTCTTTCCCTGAGTTCGCAGAGCGGATAGCCGACCCGGCCAATGTACAGCGCATCATGCCCCAGGTAGATGAACATATCGACCGGTTCCTGAAAATAAAGCTGCCGGAACAGATGCCGGTGATCGGCATGTTTATCGGCGACAAAACGGTAGCAGAACTAAAAGCCCTGTTTATCAAAGAAATGGAAGCGCTGTTCCCGGTAGTGATGAAAGGATATATGGGCAAGCTGGAAGATCAGCTGGACCTGGAACAGATCATCTCGGCAAAACTGTCCGGGCTTTCACCGGACAGGCTGGAACGGGCGTTGAGGCCGGTGATGGCCGGGCCGCGGAGGGTGATCGGGATAGCGGGGGCGATGCTGGGGCTGATCATAGGGCTGCTGGCGGTAGTGATGAGTGCGCTGTGAGGGATTAATTACCCCTTAAAATGTGTTCCTCACCGACAAAATCGGGAATTTTTACCTCCACGCTGCAACCTTTGCCCACTCAATGGCGGATGTTACCGCTGGTGTATTGGAAATTAGGGCAGGAAAAACAGTCATTGCAACTTTGCATCATATCATATAAGCATAAATCATGAGAAAATTATTCAATCTATTGGTCCTTAGCCTGGCAATTTCCCCAGGGTTTGCACAGTTTCCGGCGGGCGGCGGACGTCCGGGCGGCGGCGGCAATGCCCAGAATATGAACGTAGGCCATTTTTACGGCAAGATCGTCGACAAGAACAATAAAGCGATCGAAGGCGTTACCGTTCAACTGGTGGGAAACCGCTTCGATACTGCCACCAAGAAGATGAAAGAAGCTACCCTCAATACCCAGATCACCAAGGCCAACGGTGATTTCAGCTTCGAGAACCTGCCGGTAATGGGCAATTTCAAACTGAAACTCAGCGCGCTCAACTATAAAGCGGTTGAAAAGCCGGTCAAATTCGATCTGAAAATGCCTGCGCCGGGCAGTAATGCTTCGGGCGGCGGCATGATGTCTATGCTCGGCATGGTAGACAAGGACCTGGGTAATATCAAAATGGACGAAGATGCTACCAACCTGGGTAATGTAACGGTTACTTCCTCAGCCCGCCCGCAGTTTGAACTGGGTATCGACAGGAAAGTATTCAATGTAGACAAGAACCTGGTAAGCTCGGGGCAGACAGCCACTGAGATCATGAAGAGCATTCCTTCGCTCAACGTGGATATCGACGGTAATGTAACGATGCGTAATGCGGCTCCCCAGATCTTTATCGATGGCAGGCCTACAACGCTTACCCTCGACCAGATCCCGGCCGATATCATCGACAAGGTGGAGCTGATCACCAACCCTTCGGCCAAATTCGACGCATCGGGCGGCAATGCAGGTATTCTGAACATTGTGCTGAAAAAGAATAAGAAGACCGGTTATAACGGCGGTATCCGCGCCGGTGTGGATTCGCGCGGCAAACTGAACCTGGGCGGCGATCTGAACCTGCGCCAGAATAAAGTGAACATCAACCTGACCGGAAACTTCAATGAAAGAAAATCCATTTCAAACGGTATCACCGACCGTAACAACCTGCCGATCGGTTCCATTCCGAAAAGTTCTGTACACAATGAATCGGATGGTACCAATACCGGTAATTTCAAATTCATCCGCGGCGGCCTGGACTTTTTCGTAGACAACCGGAATACTTTTTCCGTAGCTGCGAACTATGTGAACGGTTCTTTCAAGAACGACCAGTTGCAGCGTGTTGATTCTACCATCAACGGGGTATACACATCGTACAACAATATCCGCACACAGAGCGAGGCGCAGTTCAAGAACTTCGGTTCCCAGCTGAGCTACAAACACAATTTTGCGGAGAACGGTCATGATCTGAGCGCTGATTTCAACTATAACCAGAGCACCAACGACAATATGTCGAATATCAGCACGCAGACCTACAATCCGAACAATACCGCCAAAGGCGCTGCTTTCCTGCAGCAGACCATCGGTAATGGAACCAATAAATTCTTTACCGCACAGACCGACTACGAAAACCCGATCACTGAAGACACGAAACTTGAAGCAGGCGCCCGCGTTGCGATCAGGGATTTCAGCAATCTCAGCGATCAGTACCGTTATGATTATACGACCAGCAAATATGTACTGGTACCGATCATCAGTAACAAATACAAATTCACCGACCAGGTACTGGCCGCATATGTGACCTATACTTTCAAAGTGAAAAAATGGAATTATCAATTGGGTCTGCGTGCGGAGAGCTCCAATTATACAGGTAACCTGCTTACCCAGTCTGGCAAAGACTCGGCCCAGTTCAAGGTAAGCTATCCGCTGAGCCTGTTCCCAAGTGCGTTCATCACTTATAAGATAGACGACAAACAGGACCTGCAGTTCAACTATTCACGTCGGGTGAACAGGCCGAATTTCTTCCAGCTGATGCCGTTCCCGGATTATTCCGATCCGCAGAATATCAATATCGGCAATGCGAACCTGAAACCCGAGTTCACCAATTCGTTCGAGGTATCTTATAACAATGCCTATAAGCGCGGCGCCAATTTCCTGGCCAGCCTGTTCTTCAAACATAATACCGATCTGATCACCAGGTTCAGCTATTATGATACCAACCGTTTATCAGGAAATAAAGAGATCGCGAATTTCAACACCTATATCAACGCGAACAGCAGTTTTGTAACCGGTCTGGAACTCACCAACCGCATGCCGGTAGCCAAATGGTGGGATCTTACCCTGAACGTCAATATTTTCTATTCGAAGATCAATGCGTTCACACCTGCAACGGCTACAACGCCTGCGCAGGACCTGACCAATTCACTCGTGAGCTGGTTCGGTAAGATGAACAGCACTTTCAAAGTTGCCAAAGGCTGGTCTGTTCAGTTCAGCGGCGATTACCAGGCCAAGAGCGTGTTGCCTCCGGGCACCGGCGGAGGTGGCGGTCGTGGCGGTGGTGGTATGATGATGTTCGGCGGCGGACCGCAGTCAACTTCACAGGGTTATAATTTCCCGCGTTACGGGTTCGACCTGGCAGTGCGTAAAGACTGGACCTGGAAGAATGGCCAGAGCGGTTCACTCACGCTCAGCATGAACGATATCTTCCGCAGCCAGGTGTTCAAGACCTATTCTGAAAGCACTTACTTCAACCAGATCAGCGAAAGAAGACGGGACCAGCAGATGCTGCGTCTGAACTTCAGCTATCGCTTCGGTAAATTCGACGCTGCCCTGTTCAAGCGTAAGAATACGAAGGCCGATCAGAGCGGTGGTCAGGATATGATGCAGGGAAACCAGTAGGAGTCTGGAGTTAGGAGTTAGGAGTTTGGAGTTTGGAGTTAGGAGTCTGGAGTTAGGAGTTAGGAGTTTGGAGTTTGGAGTTAGTTTAAATAGTTTGATCCGTTCGGAGTTACCGGGCGGATCTTTTTTTTGGGGGATGATGAAACAGGGGGTCGATCATTTTTCTACTGCTTCGAGATGCTCATTCACGGTGGCGATGGCTTTGGCATAGAGGACGGGATCGCCGTGGGGAATGCGGAGGAGCAGGGTGCGGTATTCGTGCAGCAGTTTCCAGGCGAAATCAGTACCGGATGATGAAATGTCTCTCGCATTGTCTGTGATGTCTGCATATTTGATGGTCTGGGCGTCTACACTGACCCCGGACAAACGCTCAATCTCTTTGCCTTTTCTGACGCGCCGGTTCCATTCGGGATAAGCTTCCTTAGTGTACACATCGGTGAGTTCCGTAACGATCTGAATGGTTTCACTGGCTTCATTGGGAGCCATCAGGCCTGAAAGAAATGTTGAGAGCCGGTCGTGACCGACAGCAGTATCTTCCAACACATCATGCAGCAGCGCCGCGGCGAGTATGGGAAGCCGGTCGGTTACCGTACGGCAGAGATCCATCACGCGGATAGGATGCTGGATATAGGGCTCATCAGCGTATTTGCGCCGCTGGTCGCCGTGGGCCTGGGTGGCAAATTCCTGTACCTGCTGGAGAATGGCGATCGACATGGTTTTGATTTTAGCGTAATGTATCGCGGTGCATGGTAGCGGTATCGCTGAGAGGGATCGAATCGGGTGTGCCGGTGAGGTTGCCGGACTTAATAGCCGAAGAGTCCTTCGCCACAGGCTTTGGATCGCCGGCACTGCTGCAGGAAAGGACGGGCAGCGCGCAAAAGATCGATATCAGGATACGCAGCATGGGATTTTTGAATAGGGGCACAAATCCTGTTCCACCACCCCATAAAAAGGGTATTTAAGGTAACTGATTACCTGTTCTTGCCCGTTAGCATCGGCACAAATGAGAAGAGATCGAATGCTTCTTCTGTTGCTGTTCCATCTTCCTGTTTGGTGAGCCTTAGCATGCGTTGCAGGCCGCCATGGTCGAGGGGGATGACCATCAGTCCGCCGGGTTTGAGTTGTTCCAGTAATTTAGGTGGGATAACAGGCGCTGCCGCCGTAATAATGATCCGGTCGAAAGGTGCAAATGCCGGCAGGCCTTCGAAGCCGTCGCCGAAAAAGAACCGGATATTGGGATACTTGCTTTTAAAATAATAATTTTTCTGCAGGTCGTACAGCTTTTTCTGCCGCTCGATAGTGAACACGCGCGCGCCCAGTTCGGCCAGCACCGTGGCCTGGTAAACGCTTCCGGTGCCGATCTCCAGCACCTTATCCGATTTTTTTACCCGCAAAAGCTGTGTCTGGTAAGCAACCGTATAAGGCTGCGAAATGGTCTGACCTTCGGCTATCGGAAATGCGCGGTCTTCGTAAGCGATCTTGTCGAAAGCCGAATCCAGGAAATAATGACGTGGAATATTGTTCATTGCTTCCAGCACCGCTTCATCGGTGATACCTTTCTCACGCAACTGGTCTATCAGTTTCTTCCGCAGACCCTTGTGCTGCCAGCTGTCTTCGTACTGTCTCATAAGCAGAACGAATATAAGGCATCGGGTGCTCCTTAGCCGGGATGTGCAAAGAAAAAAGCCTGGGGTGATTTACTAACATGGGAAGCTGCTGGCTGCAAGTCAACCCTCTGCGAAACCTCTGCCAACTCATGTTCTCTGCGGTAAAACCCGCCTTGTATTTTCGGTGATTTACTAACATGTGAAGCTGCTGGCCATTAGCTGCTGGCCATTAGCTGCTGGCTGCAAGTCAACCCTCTGCGAAACCTCTGCCGACTCATGTTCTCTGCGGTAAAACCCGCCCGTATTTTCGGCGCTCCCGGAGTGATAACCGCTCCATCCACCGCAGAGAACAGGAGTTGCATGAGTTTACGCAGAGGTATGCCGCACTCTATTTCAATTTCATATCTGCAATGATATCCTGGATCTTTTTCTCCAATTCCGAAAACTTCGCATCGAAATCTTCCTTCTTCTCAAGCTTCGTATTCACGCTGAAATAAAACTTGATCTTGGGCTCGGTACCGGAAGGGCGGGCGGAGATTTTGGAGCCGTCTTCGGTGATGAACTGGAGCACATTGCTTTTGGGTAATTCTATTTTCCAGGATTCGCCGCTCACCAGGTTACGCCCCTGCTGCAACTGGTAATCGAGCAGGGTGATCACTTTAGAACCGGCGATGGCGGCGGGCGGGTTCTTGCGATAACCTTCCATCATATCGGCGATCTCTTTCTGCCCGTTCATTCCCTTTTTGGTGATGCTGATCAGGTTCTCATAATAGAATCCGTATTTGATATACAGTTCTATCATTTTATCGAACAGGGTCTTACCGTGGTTCTTCTCATAGGCAGCCATCTCGCACATCAGGGCCACGGCGCTCACCGCATCTTTATCGCGGATCTGGTTGCCGATCATCAGCCCAAAGCTTTCTTCACCCCCGATCACGTAATTCTTTTGGCCCTCCAGTTCCTTGATCTTTTCCGCTATCCATTTAAAACCGGTGAGCACGTTGTAACAGGCTACCTCGTTTTTTTCCGCTACCCGGTTGATCATTTCGGTAGTAACGATGGTGGTAATCACCATATCGTTCGGCTGTGCAATGCCTTTTTCGCGGCGGGCCTCCATCATATAGGTGAATGCCAGCACGGCAGTCTGGTTGCCATTCATCAATACCCACTCGCCTTTGTGGTTCTTTACGCCGATGCCTACACGGTCTGCGTCGGGATCTGTACCCAATAAAATATCCGCATCCAGTTCCTTCGCCTTATTCAGGCCAATGCTCATCGTTTCGCTCTCTTCGGGATTGGGATAACCCACCGTAGGAAAATTCCCATCCGGCGTAGCCTGCTCCTCTACTATATGAACATTGGTAAAACCGAACCGTTTCAACGTTTCCGGCACAAGTTTGATACCGCTTCCGTGGATTGGCGTGTACACTATTTTAAGATCGTGTTGTTTTGCGATCACATCGGGATAAACGCTGAGGCTTTTCACCATATCCATATACGCATCATCCATGTCCTTACCCAGGATGATGATATTGGCGGCGCCTCCGTCCCATTTCACCGCATTCACATCTGTGATGGCTTCCACTTCTTTGATCACGTTACTGTCGTGCGGCGGTACCAGTTGTCCACCATCGTTCCAATATGCTTTATAGCCATTGTATTCTTTCGGATTATGCGAAGCCGTGCACACCACGCCGGCCCTGCAACCCAGTTTGCGGATGGCAAAACTCAATTCAGGCGTTGGACGGAGCGAATCGAACAGGAATACTTTCATCCCGTTCGCCGCAAACACATTCGCCGTTGTTTCGGCAAAGAACCTGCTGTTGTTGCGGCTATCGTGCGCGATGGCCACTTTCACTTCTTCGTTTCCATAAGTCTTGCGGAGGTAATTGGCGAAGCCCTGCGTTGCCATTCCTACCGTGTATTTATTCATCCGGTTGGTGCCAACACCCATGATACCGCGGAGTCCGCCGGTACCGAACTCGAGGTTGCGGTAAAATGCATCGGCCAGTTCATCCGGCTTCTCCTTCTGCATTTGTGTAATGGCATCTTTTGTTGCCTGATCGTAGTTACCATTCAGCCAGTTGCTGACCTTTTCCTGTATTGCAGTATCCATAAAAAAAATTTGTACCTGTTAAATAAATTATTCGTTCGTCAAACCACATAGGCGCCCAGTATTTCCCCGCCTTCCACTTCTACCTGGATATGGTCCTGCAAAGTGGTTGCGATGGAAAGACCTACATAATCAGGCTTAACCGGAAACAGCTTATGCATTCTTTCCACCAGCACCAGCATCTGGATGCTGCGCGGGCGGAACTGAAGCAAAGGTTTGAGCGCATATAACAAAGTGCGGCCGCTATTGGTAACATCGTCTGCGATCACCACGTTCAGGTTATTCAGATCGATCTGTTCGCTCAGGGTCACCTCACCAGGATTGGATTTATCGAGCGAAACCGAAATGGTCTGGATCTTATTCTGTACATGCGTTTTCAGCAGGGCACCTGCTTTTTCCGCGATGACAGTGCCGTTGTTGCGGACCCCGATGATCACAACAGGGGTATCATCACCGCTGAGATGCTCCGCCAGCTCGAGCACCATACGATTGAGGCGATGCGCCGCTTCTGCTTTGCTGAGAATATAGTTTTTGGGTGCCATAGGCAGGTTATGATCAAAAATAACAACAAACCACACCAATCTGCATGTCCGGGCAAAAAAAGAGCGGCGAACCCAAAACCAAAATGTGCAAACGATTACCTTAGCGCAATAACTACCGCTATGCCCTACCTGCAGCAATTACTTTTCCTGGCGCTGTCCGCCGTTTCTGTCTGGCTTTTTGCAAAAAAGATCGGGGAGATCAGGAGAAATATCCTGCTGGGTAAAGATGAAGCACTCACCGACCAGCCGGCACGCCGCTGGAAGAACCTGCTGTTGCTGGCACTGGGACAAAAGAAAATGTTCCGCAACCCGCTGGTAGCATTGATGCACCTGGTGATCTATGCCGGTTTCATTATCATCAATATCGAAGTACTGGAAATTGCGCTCGACGGCCTGCTGGGCAGCCATCGGCTTTTTGCCGCACCGCTGGGTTCTTTGTATAACTGGCTGATCAACGGGTTTGAGTTCCTGGCGGTAGGCGTGATCGCGGTCTGTCTGATCTTCCTGTGCCGCCGCAATATCATCAAACTGAAAAGATTCATCAGCCGCGACCTGGACGGCTGGCCCCGCAGCGATGCCAATTATATCCTGGTCACCGAGATCATCCTGATGAGCCTGTTCCTGACCATGAATGCCGCCGACCGGGCGCTGCAGCTGCAGGGCAATGAACACTATCACCAGACCGGCGCTTTCTTTTTCTCCGGGCGGCTGGCCAATATTTTCTCCGGAATGAACGGCAGCACGCTGGTGGCCATCGAGCGTGGATGCTGGTGGCTGCATATCACGGGCATTTTCGCATTCCTGAATTACCTGCCTTACTCGAAACACCTGCATATCATGCTGGCTTTCCCGAATGCCTATTACACGAGGCTGGAACCAAAGGGCAAAATGAAGAACATGCCGGAAGTGCAGCAGGAGGTATTGTATGCCATGCAGCCCGAGACAGCTCCTGCCGACGCTACACCCCCCGCACATTTTGGCGCCAGGGATATTTTTGAACTGAGCTGGAAAAACCTGCTGGACGCTTACAGCTGTACCGAATGCGGAAGATGCACCGCTGCCTGCCCGGCCAATATCACCGGTAAACTGTTGAGCCCAAGAAAGATCATGATGGCCACCCGCGACAGGATGGAAGATGTGGGCCGAAATATCAAGCTGAATAAGGCGTTTGTAGCGGACAATAAGACGCTGCTGCACGATTATATCTCGGTAGAAGAACTCCGCGCCTGCACCACCTGCAATGCCTGTGTGGAAGAATGCCCGGTAAGCATTTCCCCGCTGGAGATCATCCTGGAGTTACGTCGTTCACTGATCATGGAAGAAAGCAATGCGCCGCAGGAGTGGAACAGTACGTTCAGCAATATCGAGAATAATTTTGCGCCCTGGAAGTTTTCGCCGGATGAGCGGGATAAGTGGGTGGAGGTGTGAATGATGAATGGTCTAATTATCTTCCTTTGCGTTCCCTGCGGTTCTTTGCGTTCTCTGCGCTACTACGGAATTGCGATGGGTAACGCAGAGAACGCAAAGAACCGCAGAGGACGCAGGGGAAACGCAGGCTTATATATCTTTCGTATTGACCAATAAAAATATCCATGCACTTCTCTCCCTTCCCTTTTTCCATCACCGATTTCAATACCATCGAGCCGGAAATTCATAACGGCATCAGCGGGGTGGCGGAGTGGCGTATCCTGCGGAAGGATGATACGCGGATCCGGATGGTGACCTATTCGCCAGGCTACCTGGCCGACCATTGGTGCAGCAAGGGACATATCATTTTCTGCGTAGAAGGCGCTATGGAAACAGAACTGCAGAACGGCAGCAAACACCTGCTCGAGAAAGGTATGGTCTACACGGTAGGCGACAACAGTGATGCGCATCGGTCTTACTCAGAGCACGGCTGCATTCTATTTATTGTGGACTAATAACTGCAGGAATCCTTATATTTATTAGGACCAAAAGAGCTGCGATGAAAAAAGTATTCATGGGGTTATGCCTGCTATTTGCCGTCTTAACCGCCTGGGGACAGAAGAATTTTCAACCCGGGTGGATAGTTAACAACAACGGTGACACTATCAAAGGCGTGATCAGTTACTCGCAGTGGGTGGTCAATCCCAGCACGATCCGGTTTGAATCTTCCGGTAAAACCGTTACCTATTCCGTTTCGGATCTGCGCGCGTTCGGGGTCAATTCAACCGATTTTTACCGCCGCTTTTCATTAACCCGGCATTCGCTGCCAATGAACGATATCGATAACCTTCCTGACGACGAGCAGTCCATTACCACCTCTACAGAATGGGCAAGGATATTGGTGCCAGGCAAATATGGTCTCGCAGAGTTCAGAACGGAAGAAAGACCTTATTTTTTTATCGTAGAAGACGATAAGGCCACTGAACTGGTTTATTACAAAGGCATGAAATCGTACACTGCCGACATTTACAAAGGAACAGCGAATTACGGCAAAAGCGGATTCAGGGAAGTCAGCACTTACCAGGACCAGTTGAAGCAGCTGACGATCCGCAGCAATGCCCAGACCCCGAGCGCGGATTATACCCGCTACAACAGCTTCGAGCTCACAAAATATTTTTACAAGCTCAATGGATCGACCGCTGCGGCGCAGCACAACAGCAGGAGCAGTTTTGAAGTGCATGGAGGAGCTACCGTATACTCGATGAGTTTTGTGGGCGATAAGTCGGTCAGCAGTTTTCCCGGCAATGTTTCAGCCAGTACCTCTCCATTTATCGGCATCCGATACGAATTGTTCCCGGCGCGTGCGCTTGCCAGAGGCGGCATCTTTTTTGGCCTGGACGTAAGCAGCATTAGTGCAACCGGCAACAGTGTTCCCTATGCCACTCAAACCATGAGTTCAGTGTAAAGAATTACTACATTGAACTGACCGCTACTCCTGTCTATACACTTAATCCTGCATCCATACCTCGTTTGTATTTTGGTGCTGGCCCCAAAGTGATGATCCCGGTGTCAGCGAAGGATATCACATATGAAAAGAATACCGTGACCGGCGCTATAACTACCAGGGAAGATACACCTCATGCGAAGACCAATATCGGCGCACAGGTAGTGGCAGGCATCGCTTCAGGTCGGGTAAATTTTCAACTGAGTTATTCGGTGATCGGTAATATCACCGACGATAAATTTTCACACCTCAACACATCCACGATCTCGGGAGGAGTCGGCTTCCGTTTTTGATATCATCCAAACTCCAGACTCCTAACTCCAGACTCCAGACTCTCCTAAATCCACGGCCTGTACAACATCCTGTACAGTTGTATCAATGCGGTGATAACGAATATCACACCCATTATCTTGTTCAGTGTTTTCGTACTCGTATTCATCCTGTTCACCAGCCAGTTGCCGCCGTGAATATAGACTGCCAATCCCGCGATAGTGCCCATTCCGGCACCAACTGTGAAAAGGTTAAAACCGACCGGGGTTACCGGCAGTAGTTTGGTCTGGATAAATGTGGAGGTCCAGAGGAACCAGAACGGGATCTGCACCGGGTTGAGCGCGCTCATCATCAGTCCGAGCAGGAATCTGTCGAGCCGGTTCTTGAGGAGCAGCGCTTTTTTTTCGCCCTGCTGTCTGCTCGCCGCCAGGAATGCAAGTACGCCGAGTACCGAAAACAATATCACGGTGATCCAACCCAGCGCTACAAACCAGATGCGGTGCTGAACGATCCAGTTCATGCCGGTGAGTGCAAAGCGCAGGTACACCATCTCTACCAGCGCTACGCCGATCGCAAAACGCCAGGCCCGGCGCGCGCCTTCCTGCAGGCAGATCTGGGTGGCCGTAAAACTCATATTGCCCAGTGGGAGCTGGCCCAGAAAACTGACGAGTAAACCCAGGAAAAGCAGGTAGAGCATGAATTGAAAGATAAAGAATATCGCAGATTGATGGGGAGAGAACAGATTGATTATGGGACAGGCTGAATATTTAAAGACGGGTTTGCTTACTTTCGTACAAATATTCAGGTATGAAGGTGAACACTATGGCGGAGATGGCGATGAACGGAGAAACGCCGGAAATCCTTTTCTGGGTAGGCTGCTCCGGCAGCTTCGACCAGCGGGCGCAGAAGATCACCAGGGCTTTTGCCAGTATACTTGAAAAACTGGGGATCAGGTTCGCTATCCTCGGCAAGGAAGAAGCCTGCAATGGCGATCCGGCACGTCGCGCAGGCAATGAGTTCCTGTTCCAGATGATGGCCTACCAGAATATCCAGACACTGAACGGCTATAACATCAAGAAGATCGTCACTGCCTGCCCGCATTGTTTCAATATCTTAAAGAACGAATACCCCCAATTGGGCGGGCATTACGAAGTGATCCATCATGCCGTATTCCTTCAGCAAATGATCGATGAAGGCCTGATCAAAATGAAAGAGAACGGAGAGTTCAAAGGCAGGAAAATTTCCTACCACGACAGTTGTTATCTCGGCCGCGCCAACAACATTTACGAAGCTCCGCGCAAAGTGCTCGAAGCGCTGGATGCCGAGCTGATCGAGATGAAACGCTGCCGCAGCAACGGTCTCTGCTGCGGGGCCGGCGGTGCACAGATGTTCAAGGAAGACGAACCGGGTAACAAGCGCATCAATATCGAACGCACCGACGAAGCCCTTGCTACCGGCGCCGCGTTTATCGCTTCGGCCTGCCCGTTCTGCAATACCATGCTCACAGACGGTGTCAAGAACCGCGAAAAAGAAGGCGAAGTGGCCGTGCTCGACCTGGCAGAACTGGTTGCCGCGTCCATGGCATAATTGCGTGGAATCTGTAAATTTATAGTCCCGTTAAACCGTGACTGATGTTCTCTACGAAAAATTTTTCCTGGAAAAAATGGATCACGCTCAGTCTTTTCGTGTTTGTCTTTACCTGGCTGCTGGCCTATTTTTTGCGACTTACCAATGAGAACAAACATGAACTGCTAACGGTTCCTTCGCTGGCGCGGCGTTCGGTTACCGCGCTGCTGGTCGGTTTTTTCATCAGCTTTATCAGAACGGAACCAAAGCAATAACTTTGCATCATGAATTTTGAATACCATCACCTGATACCCGAAGATTTCGCTTCCGATTCCAGGGTCTGGATCTACCAGAGCAGCCGCGGTTTTATGATGAGCGAAGCATTACAATTGGAGGGTATGATGCAGGATTTTATTGAGCGTTGGAACAGTCATGGTACGCCCGTAAAAGGCTATGCAAATCTGCTGTTCGGCCAGTTCATCGTGCTGATGGCGGATGAGACAGCCAGCGGAGTGAGCGGGTGCAGTACGGATAGTTCTGTGCGACTGATCAAAGAAGTAGAACAAATATTCAAAGTCGATATGTTCAACCGGCAGAACCTGGCTTTTCTGGTGAAAGAAAAGATCCAGACCATTCCGCTCGCGCAACTCGACTATGCTTTTGAAAATGGATTTATCACACCCGATACGATCTATTTCAATAACCTGGTGCTCACCAAACAGGCCCTGCTGGATCAATGGATGATACCGGTGAAGGACAGCTGGCTTGCGCAGCGTTTGCCAAAGATCGCACCCACAAAATAAGTTTATGCGGTTCGAACGACTCACTCCCATGATCTGGACCAATGATCTCAAGGCCACTGTGGATTTCTATGTGTATACATTAGGGTTTGAAACGGATGAATACCGGGAAGACTGGCACTGGGCGCATCTTCACCGCGACGAAACCGCGATCATGATCGTTAGCCGCACCGTTGATAAGTTTTACGACGGCCAACCTAAATACACCGGCAGTTTCTATTTCTATGTTGATGCGGTAGACGAACTCTGGAACGAGCTGAAAGAAAAGACCAAAATATTCTATGATATCGCCAATTTCCCGCACCGGATGCGGGAGTTCGGCATCCTCGATAACAATGGCTACATCCTCCAGTTCGGCCGCGAGCTGCTCGAAGGTGAAGAAGTGACCGAATGTGATTGAAGGAAAGTTAAAATAGTAGAGGTGTAAAAAAGGTAAATGGTAAAGGAGGTTGTTGTTAATTTATGTTCCCATCGCCTTTCCATTCCAACCTAACCACTTTAACCACTTTAACTGATTCTCTTTTTCAATCTTCTCCACCCAAAACTAACTCTTCTTTGCTCCTTTTATCTTGTCGAGTATCGCCTGTTTCTGTTTATCGCTCACTGCTTTTTTCTGTACAACCCGGTTTAGCTGGTAGCTCACTGTAAGCCGGAAATTGCGGGTATTGGTAGAACTGAAACTTTCGATATTAAAGTTGCTACCGTAAGTGTAAGTCGTGTATTGCTGGGTAGTGAATGGATCGATGATGTTGAAGCTGATGATCAGCCTCCGATCGAAGAACCTCCGCTGTACGCCGAGATTCGTGTTCAGGTTACTGCGGCTGCGGCCCTGCGGATCGGCGAAGCTGCTGAAACGGGTGCTGCCTTCAAATGTCAGTACATTGGTTGGGGTATACGTGTAGTTGAAACTGGTGTAGAAAGTTCCGCCGTCCCGGTACTTGTACAAGGCTTTTTCCACATCGCTGTATCGATTGAAGGTATAACCGAGACTGCCGTTCACCCTGAAGCGTTTACTGAATGTAAATCCGCCCCAGGCGCTGGTCTGGTATTCCTGGCGGTCTGCGATATTGAGATAGGTAGTCTGTGTTTTGCCGGCGGCAGTAAGTGAGCGGATGGAATTGATCACATTGCGCACTTTATTGTAGCCGATGGAAGCATTGAGATAATATTTGCCTTTGATCCAACTGATATTCCAGTCGTAATTGTCCGACAACGAGGGCACCAGGAAGGGATTCCCGAAACGGAGATTGTACGGATCGCTGTAGTCGATATTCGGATTGAGTTCGCCGATACCAGGCCTCCGTATCGTTGCCCGACAACTTAACGAGGTGTTGAATGTTTTGCTGAATTCCTTGCGAAGCGTAAGATTGGGCAGCACATTCCAGTAGCTATTCTCCACATTGGAAGAATTGCCTTTTATGAAATTGAAGCCCATCTGCGTGTATTCGGCCTGTGCTCCGCCCGTGATCCTGAACTCGCCCGGGAACAGGAAACTTAATCCCGCACGCACTGTGAAAAGATTCTGGTGAAAGAAAAAATCATTACTGAGCAGATCATTGGGCACATAGGTATTGTCGATCTTCCGGAGGAAACTGGTGTTAAGGGTATTGTGGTAAGCGGAGGGATTATACACAAATCCTGTTGAGAAACTACTCCCCTTGCTTTTCAGCGGCTTGTTATAGTCTACCCGAAGCGATGCCGATCTGCTGTAGTTGTCGAAGAACTGCGACTGTGTAGAGTCAATACCGGTGGGAGCAGCGTTGGCATCGAGGAACTGCTGAAAGAAATCACGGTCATTGTCATTCTTGCCGATATTGCCTATAGCCGTGAACCGGAGGTATTCAGCCGGGTTGACACCGCGGTGCGTGTATGAAAATGTAATCCCATGACCATAACCCGTGCCTGCGCTTGCATTTTCCCTGGTGCTTAGCCGGTATATCTCCTGCAACCGGTTAAGATTGGCATAAGAAGCATTGCTGAGGTTATCGAAAAAATTCAGGTTGCCCTGGTACGTAAGGCTGGCCGTATTTCGCTTATCAAATTCATAATCTGCCTGGAACCTGAAATTCGGCCGCAGGTTCTTGTTGCGATAATTGCTGGTGGTATTAAAATAGTTGGTGGAGTCCGTATAAAAATTCTCCCGCTTCGAATAACTATTCCCGGTAAAAACGCTGGCTGCCAGTCCCGCAACGGTATTGACCGATAATTTTTTATTGCGGTAACTGATATTGGAAGCGAAGTTGCCCTCACCCCTGGTACCACCGCTGAGCGTGACCCTCCCCACCAGGCCTATCTTTCCCTTCTTGGTAACAATATTGATCACACCGCCGGTTTCCGTTGCATATTGTGGCGGCGGATTGGTCATGATCTCGATCTTTTCAATGCTGCTGCCGGGCAGGCTTTCCAGCAGGTCCTGCAGCTGCTGTGCGTTGAGATCGGTAGGTTTATCGTCGATCAGGATTTTCGGTTCCTTTCCCTTCAGCAGGATCTTGCCGGTGGGGTCGTTGTTGATCAGCGGCATATTCTTCAGCAGGTCGGCCGTGGTAGAACCGCCGCTCAACGCACTTTCACCTACATTGTATGTGATCTTGTCGTCCTTGTTCTCGATCAGTGGCTTTTCAGCGTATACGATCACCTCGTTTAGCGCAGTAGCCGAATCATTGAGTTTGATATCTCCCAGGTTGAAATCGTAGCGATCGGCGCGCAGGTAAATGCTGTCGAGATTGGTATTAGTGAATCCCAGCGCTTTGATCGTAAGCCGGTAATAACCGAAAGGCAGTTCATTAAATTCGAAAGCGCCGTTCTTGTCCGCAACGGTAGAGAACAGTTTCGCAGAATCACCCAGGCGCAACAGGCCCAGGCTTGCAAAAGAAAGCGGCTTACCGGTCCTTGCTTCGAGCACATTCCCGATAACCAGACCCAACTGGCTTTTGGGCCTGGTGGCAGGGGTTTGCGCCTGCAGAAAAATACAGGTGCAGCACAATAAAACGGCGATACTGAATCTCAAAATGCTATACGGTTGCTGCCGGCAAAATAAACCATAAACCCCGCAAAAGCCGCAGATTTAATCGATATCCGGTTATTTTTGCGGGTATAATCGGTAAGCATGATCACGGTCTATGGTATCCCCAATTGCGATGTAATAAAAAAAGCCACCAGCTGGCTGCAGGCGAATAAGATCGCATATACTTTTCACGATTACAGGAAAGATGGCATCGAAACAGACAAACTGCGGGGCTGGTGTAAGCAGACCGGTTATGAAACGATCTTCAATAAACGAAGTACCACCTGGAAAGAGCTCGATCCCAAAATACAGGCGGCTGTCGATTCCGAAGCCGCAGCCATTCGCGTGATGTCGGAACACACCAGCATCATCAAACGACCTGTGATCGAGAAAAATGGAAAAGTAGTTGCCGTAGGTTTCGATGAAAAGAAATACCGGGAGATTTTTAAATAGCTATTTATTTAACACCTGTTTCAGCGCCCTGTTCAGATCATCACCCCTGAGATCGCGGCCAATGATCTTGCCATTGGGATCGATCAGGAAATTGGCGGGGATACTCTGAATATGGTATAACTGCGCCACGGCATTGTTCCAGTACTGCAGATCGCTCACATGGGTCCAGGCCAGGTTATCCGCCTGGATCGCCTGCAGCCAGTTGGGCCGCGACTGATCCAGCGAAACCCCAAGCACTGTAAAGTTTTTGTTCTTGTACGTGTTGTAAGCATTCACCACATTCGGGTTTTCCATGCGGCAGGGGCGGCACCAGCTGGCCCAGAAGTCCACCAGCACATATTTACCGCGGAAAGATGAAAGTGATACCGGTTTGCCATTGGTGTCCTTCTGCGTAAAATCGAGAGCCTGGGTACCTACCGTACCCACTTTGGCATCGCTGATATTTTTTTCGAGGCTACGGGCGAATGCACCTTTATGAGCCGCAGGCGTGAGTTCGGCGTAGTAGGATTCCACTTCACTGATGCTGTTGAAGATCGGCGCCATCACCGACAGCACAAAAGCGCTGACGGGTGATGTTTTCCTTGCGCGGACGAATTGCACGCTCGCGTTCACGGCGTTGGATCGTACGCCGGTGTAGATCTGCATCAGCGAATCTTTTTTCCTGGGATCTCTTTCGGGGTTGATCATTCCGGCGAGGCCCTGGAGCTGCTGCAGGTAGGGTATGAACTGCTTTTTAAAGGCCTGGAAATCTTCCTGCAGGTAAGAGCCTTTTACCGTAGCCTTTGTGAGATCGGACGCGTCGGCTGTAACGGTAACGGCATCATTCCCCATAAAAAAATCAACCATGCCCTGCAGGCCCTGAAAACTTAACTGGTATATCGAAGGATCTTCAACACGTCCTTTGAAAACAAAGCTGCCGTTCTTTACGGTTGTCTTGCCCAACTGACGGCCTTCAGCGCCATCGAGCAATATTACCTGGGCGCTGTCTTTGAGTCCGCTGATCTTTCCGCTGATAACATATCCTTCGGTGGGCTGTGCCGCAGACAAAAGCGGTAAAAAAACAAGCGTAAATAATCTTTTCATACTATCTGGAATGACGTTTCTGTAAAACCCCGATCACACTCTGCAAGTTATGCCCTTTGGCGTTAAGCAAAAGCAAATAATGGAAGAGCAGATCGGCGGCTTCATCGAGGAACAGGCCCTCATTATTGTCCTTGGCTTCGATCACCAGTTCTACGGCCTCCTCCCCTACTTTCTGGGCTATCTTATTGATCCCCTTTGAGAACAGCCGGGCCACATAGGAATCGTCTGGCGAAGCCTGCTTGCGCAGCCGGATGATCTCCTCCAGGTACACCAGGAAATTATCGCTGTGGTTCCGCTCGCTCCAGCAGGTATCTGCGCCTGTATGGCAGACAGGCCCGGCGGGATGGGCTTTAATGAGCAGGGTATCCTTATCGCAGTCCTCTGCCATACTCTTCAGTTCCAGAAAATGGCCGCTTTCCTCGCCTTTGGTCCAGAGGCGCTTTTTACTGCGACTGTAAAAAGTGACTTTGCCTGTCTGCTCGGTCTGCTTAACAGCTTCTTCATTCATAAAACCGAGCATCAGCACTTTCTGCGTATCATAGTCCTGCACTATAGCAGGGATAAGACCGTCGGCATATTTGGTGTAGTCGAGTTTCATACTTATCGGTTTAAATGAGCGCTGCGGAAATGTTCAGCAACTTATTCTTTTGCCTCACAGGTCTATAGCTCAGCCTTTTTTCAACACAGAGGTCACGGAGGATGCACAGAGGGCCCTCTGTGTGACCACTGTGACCTCTGTGTTGAAAAAATAAAATTAGGCGACCCCCGCCGTTAAATCCGCACATCGATATTTTTTTCCTGCAAAAAAGATTTCAGTTCCGGTATGCCGATCTCCTTAAAATGAAAGATACTTGCGGCCAGTGCTGCATCGGCTTTTCCCTTGGTGAATACATCAACAAAATGCTCCATCGTACCGCCGCCCCCCGAAGCGATCACCGGCACCGGCAGTGCTGCTGCCAGTTGGGAAGTGATATCCAGTGCAAACCCTGCCTTGGTACCATCATGGTTCATGGAAGTTAGCAATATTTCACCGGCCCCTGCATCCACGGCCTGCCGGGCCCATTCCTCAGCAAGGGTTTCGGTACGGGTGCGGCCGCCATTGAGATAAACATACCACCGGCCATCTGTTTCCTGCCGGGTATCTATGGCCAGTACCACACACTGGCTCCCGAATTCCCGGGCAAGATCAGCCACCAGTGCGGGATTTTTGTAGGCTGCGGTATTGACCGAGATCTTATCAGCGCCATTCTGCAGCAACACGCTTACATCTTCCACACTGCTGATGCCGCCACCCACGGTGAACGGGATATTGATATGATGCGAGATGCGATTGACCAGCTCGCTCAGCGTCTTTCTTTTTTCAACGGTGGCGGTGATATCGAGGAATACCAGTTCATCAGCGCCCTGGGCTGCATACAAGGCGCCCAATTCTACCGGATCGCCGGCATCGCGGATATTCTCGAAGTTGATGCCCTTTACGGTGCGGCCGTCCTTGATATCGAGACAGGGTATGATCCTTTTGGTAAGCATATTTAGCTGAATGTTGCGAGTTCGGTCAGTAATATCTTTCCTTCGTAAATGGCTTTGCCTACGATAGCGCCCTTACATCCCGCATTCTCCAGTTCTTCCAGGTCGGCAAGGGAACTGACGCCGCCGCTGGCGATGAAAAACAATTGGGGAAACTGCGCCAGGATCTTTTTATACAATTCCAATGAGGGTCCTTCCATTTTCCCATCCTTGCTTACGTCCGTACAAAATATCTGTGTGATGCCTTTGCCGGCATATTTTCCGATAAAATCGATGATATCGATATCGGTCGTTTCCAGCCATCCGCTAACCGCGATCTTTTCATTCCGCACATCCGCACCAAGCAGGAATTTATCCGGCCCGTATTTTTCGATCCAGCTGCCGAATAAATCCTCATCCTTCACCCCCAGGCTTCCGATGGTAGCCATTGCGGCGCCCGATCCGAACACCAGTTGAAGGTCCTGCTCCGTTTTAATGCCGCCGCCGAAATCGATCTCCAGTGAAGTGTGCTGCGCGATCGTTTCCAGTACTTTCCAGTTGGTTACCGAACCGGCTTTGGCCCCGTCCAGGTCAACCAGGTGTAAACGGCGCAGGCCTGCCGCTTCAAACTGCTTGGCGATCTCCAGAGGACTATGGTGGTATACGGTCTTGCGCTCATAGTCGCCCTGCGTGAGACGAACGCATTTTCCGTCGATAATGTCTATGGCGGGGATGATGATCACGGATTGATATGATTTAGGTACAGATTGCTATGATTTATTGAGACGCTCAGAGTTCAATGAAATTCTTTAATATCCGTTCACCTACTGCCGCACTTTTTTCGGGGTGGAACTGCACGCCATAAAAATTGTTCTTGTGCAATGCAGAACTATACGCCTGGATATATTCTGTACTGGCTATCGCATTCGGGCCGGTTTCAGCATAATAGCTGTGCACAAAATAGCAATAGCTGTTCTCCGCCACCCCGTTAAACAAAGACGATCCAAGGCCATAGATATTATTCCAGCCCACCTGCGGTATCTTGATCTCCGGGTCAGTTGTTTTGAACCGCATTACTTTCTCTTCAAAAATGCCAAGGCAGTTGGTATTATTTTCCTCGCTGTGACTGCACAGCAACTGCATACCGAGGCATATCCCCAGCACCGGCTGCCGCAGCTCCCTGATCAGGTTATCGAGCCGGCGCTCCTTCAGGTAGGCCATCGCGGTACTGGCTTCACCTACGCCGGGGAAGATCACCTTATCTGCGGAACCCAGCTGCTCATGATCATCGGTTACAATGGCTTCCACACCGATCCGCTCCAGTGCGTAGAGGACAGACCGGATATTCCCTGCATTGTATTTGACAATTGCGAGTTTCATATTAACTTTAGTTCATTCAAGCGACAATAGCTCATCCGGTAGAGTATCAGTTTCCCAAACTGAAGGTGGCGGGTTCGAGTCCCGTTTGTCGCTCTGGTTTTATTCTTCCAGCACGCCACGGATAAACTCTTTTGTCCGCTGTCCGATCGTTTCGTTAGTTGTCCCATCCAGCGCTTTGATAAAAGCCGTTCCGATGATCGCTCCATTCGCATGCCTGCATGCCGCAGCGAAGGTCTGTTTGTCTTTGATGCCAAATCCAACCAATACCGGGTTTTTCAATTGCATCTGCTGCAGCCGCTGCAGGTATTGTTCCACCGCATTGAAATCCTTATCCTTTCCGGTAGTGGCGGATGAACTCACCGCATATAAAAAGCCGGTACTGAGCGCATCCAGTTTTTTTATTCGTTCTTCCGAGGTTTCGGGTGTGACGAGAAAGATAAAATCGAGCCCATACTTGCGGATGACAGCGCCATATTCCGTTTCAAATTCGAATTCGGGCAGATCGGGCAGGATCAGGCCATCGATGCCAAGTGTGGCTGCGGTGGCACAGAACTTTTCGAAACCGAATTGCAGCACCGGGTTCATATAGCCCATCAGGATAACAGGTACCGTAATGTTTTTCCGGAAGGTCTGCAACTGCTCGAATAACACCGCGATCGTCATCCCATTCTCCAGGGCTTTGCTGCCGCTGGCCTGGATCACAGGACCATCCGCCAGGGGATCACTGTAGGGCATACCGAGTTCGATAAGGTCGGCGCCGCTGTCCTGCAGGGCCTGCATCACTACAACAGTGCTGTTCAGTTGCGGATAGCCCGCGGTGCAATACACGTTCAGTACATTCGCAGCCTTCTTTTTGAATAATTCCTGTATCCTGCTCATGATCTTTTTATTGATCCATTTTTTCCAGCGCGCCCATATAGGTGGCGAGATCCTTATCGCCTCTTCCGCTCAGACAAACCACTACTCTATCGGAAGATTTCAGATTCAGTTTATCCAGCACCGATAACGCGTGAGCTGATTCCAGCGCCGGTATGATCCCTTCTGTTTTGCTGAGATGGAATGCTGCCTGCAATGCTTCATCATCGGTGGCGCTGAGAAATGTTCCGCGTCCGCTCTCGAACAGGTGCGCATGCAGGGGACCAACCCCGGGATAATCGAGGCCTGCAGAAATACTATGCGGTTCCACCACCTGTCCATCTGCGGTCTGCATCACCAGGCTCTTGCTGCCATGCAGCACGCCCGGCTTTCCCAGTTGCGTAGTGGCTGCACTCATGCCGCTGTTGACTCCGTGACCGGCCGCTTCTACGGCTACCAGCTGCACAGTGGTTTCATCCAGGAAATGATAGAAAGCTCCAGCCGCATTGCTGCCGCCGCCCACGCAGGCTACCACATGCGATGGAAGTTCGCTGCCGGTCTTCTCCTTCAGCTGCCAGCGCATTTCTTCGCTGATCACACTTTGAAACCGGGCAACCATATCAGGGTAAGGATGCGGCCCTACCACGCTGCCAATGATATAATGGGTATCGTTCGGGTTATTGATCCAGTCGCGGATGGCTTCATTGGTGGCGTCTTTCAATGTCTTGCTGCCGCTGGTGGCAGGGATAACCGTAGCACCCAGCATTTTCATACGGGCCACATTCGGAGCCTGGCGTTCGATATCCTTTGCTCCCATGTAAACGATGCACTGAATGCCTTTCAGCGCGCAAACGGTTGCGGTGGCCACGCCATGCTGGCCCGCACCGGTTTCGGCGATGATGCGCTTCTTGCCCAGCTTGATCGCAAGCAGTATCTGGCCGATTGTATTGTTGATCTTATGGGCCCCGGTATGGCAAAGATCTTCCCGCTTCAGGAAAACAGTTGTTCCCAGTTCCCTGCTCAGGCGTTCGGCAAGGAATAATGGCGTGGGGCGGCCCACATAATCTTTAAGCAGCTGTTTAAACTCTTTCTGGAAACCCGGTTCGTACATGATCTCCAGGTATCCATTCTTCAACTCTTCCACATTACGATGCAACATTTCGGGTATATAAGCGCCGCCGAACCGGCCATAATAGCCCTGCGCATCGGGTTGCTGGAAGCTTGTACTGGTTGACATGTTTTCGATTTACTTCAGTTCTTTAATTGCTTTCACAAAATTTCTCACCTGGTCCATATCCTTCACACCCGGCGAGATCTCGAAACGGCTGTTCAGGTCCACCGAAAAAAGATCCTTCGCAACCGGGTCCTGCATAAACTCGGACAGCGCATCAACATCATCGGGACCAATACCGCCGCTAAGGAAAAAAGGCTTCTGGATGTTCAGTTGTTTCAATATATCCCAGTTGAATTTCTTTCCCGTGCCGCCATAGCCGACTCCCGCGGTATCGAACATGAACATGTCGGCGATATCCTGGTAGTCTTTGATCTTCCACAGCACATTATCATCTTCGCGCAGACGAAAAGCCTTGATCACGGACACATAGTTGGAAACGCGCTCACAATACCGCGGCGTTTCATCGCCATGCAACTGAACCAGGTATAGCCCGCAGTCGTCTACCGTCTGAAGCAATTCGTCTACATCCGCATTTACAAAAACCCCAACCTTGTTGATGCCTTTACCCCTGATCTTTTTGATCTCCGGCCGGGGCATGAAGCGGAAAGCATAACGCGGCGATTTGGGGTAAAAAATGAACCCTGCGAACTCTACTCCTGCATCGTCGAGTTGCATTACCTGGTCAACGCTGGTCATGCCGCAGACTTTACTACGCATTCTGTTTTGCTTTTAGTTGATTTACAAAATCAGCAAAAGCAATCGAAGGATCGGGTTGTTTCATGAAATTCTCGCCGATCAGGAACCCTTTGAAACCTGCCTGCCTCAAAGTTACGATACTATCCACCTCACTGATACCGCTTTCTGCGATCGCCGGCTTTTCGGGAGGGATCTGATTGATCAGCTGCAGCGATGTATTGATATCGACGCTGAATGTTTTCAGGTTCCGGTTATTGACGCCTACCAGGTCTACCTCTTCGCAGACATGGCCCAGTTCTTCTTCATTGTGGATCTCCAGCAGTACTTCGAGGCCCAGTTTTTTTGCCGCAGCGGCCAACTGCCTGGTTTCAGCCCGCGACAAACAGGCAGCGATCAAAAGGATCAGGTCTGCGCCAGAAGCTTTCGCTTCCAGCAGCTGGTATTCATCGATCATAAAATCCTTGCGAAGCAGGGGAACGCTGTTGATGCGGGCCTGCACCAGGTCATTCAGCGAGCCGCCGAAAAATTCCGTATCCGTCAATACCGATATTGCGGAAGCTCCATGGGCAGCATACGCCGCAGTCACTTTTTCAACCGGGGCTGTGCCATTGATCAAACCTTTACTGGGCGACCTGCGTTTGAATTCGGCGATGATACCCGTTCTGTCAGGATCGATCAAAAATTCCTTCACTGACAATGTTGCCCGTCCGAAGAATGGCCGTTTTTCAAGCTCCGCAACAGTGGTCTGCACTTTCCGGGATGCAACTTCCGAACGTTTAGCGGCTATGATCGTGTCGAGGATATTCATTGCAGGCCGATCAGTTTTTGTAATGACTGGTAAGCTTTACCGTTCTCCAGGCTATCTACCGCTGCTTCGTAACAGGTTTCGTAGCTGCCGTAATTTCCGGTGCACTGCAAAGCCATTGCTGCATTGGCCAGCACCACGGCATTCTGCGCCCAGCTTCCTTCGCCTTTGATGATCTTCGTAAATATCTTCGCCGCCTCCTCTACGCTGTTGCCCCCGTGGATATCCTGTGCGGTTACCGTGCGTTTGCCAAGCTGTTCGGGCGTCATTACTTTTTCACCTTTGTTGGTGATCACCTTGGTATCGTTGGTGAGGGATATCTCGTCGTAGCCATCCAATCCATGAATGATGGTGAATGCGTTGCCGCCCTGCTGCAACAGGTAATTATAGATCCGTGCCATCTCGAGGTTGTAAACACCTACAAGTTGATAAGCAGGCGCCGCCGGATTCACCATCGGTCCCAGCATATTGAAAAATGTACGTACGCCCAGGTTTTTGCGGATAGGTCCCACAATTTTCAATGCAGGGTGAAAAACCGGTGCGTGCAGAAAACAGATATTGGCCGTGTCAAGTTCCTTTCGCAGCGATTCATCACTGCTTTTGAATTTATAACCCAGTTGCTCCATCACGTTAGATGAGCCGCTGATAGATGAAGCGCCGTAATTGCCATGCTTGGCCACCTTTTGCCCGGCGCCCGCCACTATAAAGCAGGATAGCGTTGAGATATTGAAAGTATTTTTTCCATCGCCGCCGGTGCCAACGATATCCATAACAGGCGCTTTACCCAGGTCCACCTTTACACTCAGTTCCAGCAGCGCATCGCGGAAACCCTGCAGCTCTTCGATGGTGATGCTGCGCATCAGGAAGACGGTAATAAAAGCGGAGATCTCGCTGTCGTTATACTGACCGCGAGAAATATTGATCAGCACTTCCCTGGCCTGCTCACGCCGCAATGTTTTGTGCTCGAACAGAAACTGTAGAATCTTTTTCATGATAATTTCTTTTACCGCGTACGGTATGATGCTTGTTACCGCTATTTTTTCAACCAGTTCTTCATGATCGCTTCACCGTCGGGTGTGAGCACACTTTCAGGATGAAACTGCACGCCCTGGATATCGTATCTGCTATGCTGTAATCCCATCACGTAGCCATTCTCATCCCGTGCCGTGATCTCGAGCTCCCCGGGAAATCCTTCCGCATCGACCACCCAGCTATGATAACGCCCCACTTCAAGCGTCTCCGGCAATCCTTCGAACAGCCTGCTTTTGTTTCCTGATATTTCGCTTTTGATCGTAATAGGTGTTGCCACGCCATGATACACCGAGGATAAATTCACCAGTTTGCCCCCGAAGCTCTCGCCGATCGCCTGATGGCCGAGACAGACGCCCAGTATCGATTTGCTCGGCGCATATTCCCTGATCAGCGGCAGCAGCATCCCCGCTTCGGACGGAATTCCCGGGCCGGGCGACAGGATGATCTTATCGTATGCTTTCACCGCTTCCATCGGCAACTCGTCATTGCGGAAGACCTCCACTTTCTCATGCGTGATCTTCTCCACCAGGTGAACCAGGTTGTAGGTGAAGGAGTCGTAGTTATCGAATACTAGAATTTTCATTGAATAAGTCTGTGGTCTGTTGTCTGTTGTTGTTTTTTGGTCCATGGTCCATAGTCCATAGCAGCGGTTCAAACCATGGACTATGGACTAGGAAATGCACCTTAAATCTCCTGCGCTATCTGTATCGCTTTCTTCAACGCATTCAGTTTATTGTTCACTTCCTGCAGTTCGTTTTCGGGCACGCTGGCGGCTACTATGCCGGCGCCGGCCTGGTAGATCAGGGTGTTGTTCCTGCTGAGGAATGTGCGGATCATGATGGCGTGAATGCAGCTGCCGTCAAATCCCATAAATCCGATCGCGCCGCCGTAGTAACTCCGGGCAGTGGGTTCATAATCGTCGATAATTTCCATCGCCATGAACTTGGGCGCGCCGCTCAATGTTCCGGCCGGGAAAGTTTTGGCCAGCAGTGCAAAGGGATTGTAGTCTTTCCGCGTTTTACCGGTTACCTCGCTCACAAGATGGATCACATGACTGTAATAATGCACCTGCCGGTACTGGCTCACCACCACTTCATCGCAGGCCCTGCTGAGATCGTTGCGGGCCAGGTCTACCAGCATCACATGTTCCGCGTTTTCCTTGGCATCGGCAAGTAATTTTTCGGTCAGTTGCTGATCGGTTTCCTCATCGCCTGTTCTTTTGAAAGTGCCTGCTATCGGGTGCACCACTGCTTTCCCGTTCTGGATCAGCAATTGCGCTTCGGGCGAGGAGCCCATCAGTTTATAATCACCATAATCGAAGAAGAACAGGTAGGGCGATGGGTTAACACTGCGCAGGGCGCGGTATACATTGAATTCATCACCCGTAAAACTTTGCTCGAAGCGTCTGCTGAGCACGATCTGGAATACATCTCCCCTATGGCAGCGCCCGATACCTTTTGTAACCATTGAACGGTATTCTTCATCGGTCATATTGGACGACTCCGCGCCCGCAGCCCGGAAAGGGAACACGGGCACATCCCTGCTTTTTATCAGCGACTCAACTATCGGGAGTTCGCTCTCCATACCGGCGATGGTATTCTCACAGATAAAAAGTTCGTCCTTGAAATGGTTGAAAGCGATCACATACTGATACATCCGGTAACGCATCAAGGGAATGGCCGTTCTGTCTTTCGCCGCAGTGTCCAACGTAATGGTATCGAAGAACTGTACCGCATCGAAACTGGTGTAACCGAAAAGGCCTTGCGCAAACCGGCCTTCTTTCACTTCGGGCGCCTGCACATCGAATTTCTGCATAAAGCCCCACAGCTGTTCCGGCACTTCTGCAGGATCGCTGATCGCTGTTTTTTCGGGCTGCCTGCCGGGCAATTTGAATTCAATGCTTTTGGCAGTACTGATCTCTATCCCCGCAATGGCATTGATGCAGATAAATGAATAGCTGTTCTCGGCGGCATTATGGTCCGTACTTTCCAGCAGCACCGTGTCACGGAACCTGTCGCGCAGGCGCAGATAAATACCTACCGGAGTAAATATATCCGCGAGCAGCTTTTTACATTGGGTTTGTACAGTTATCTTCTTCATAGTCGTTGGTTGAAACGGGTGAAAACAAAAGCCCCGACAGGTTTTGTCGGGGCTCTGAATATTATTCAAAAAGTACTGGCCATGCCATTACAATCCCCGAACGGAGTCTGTATGCCACCACCAATTCTGATTGTTTACCTGTTTCATGTAGCACAAAAATGAGGGAGAATCCGTTCTCAAACAAATTTTTTTTAAAGCCAGTGCCGCTGTGCTAATTTCACTGCAACAAGCCTGTTATGAAAAAAAGCCTGTTATCGATACTGCTTGCCATCTGGGCTGTACTGCCCTGTTTCAGCCAGCAAACGGATACGGTATACATTCTTCAGCCCGACCGGGTATTTGATGGAGAAAATATGCATACCGGCTGGCAGGTGCTGGTACAGGGGCATCATATACTCGCCGCAGGCGAAACCGTTACGCCTCCTGCCATTGCACCGGCCAGGACGATACGGCTGTCCGGCGCCACTTTATTGCCGGGCCTGATCGAGGGCCATTCGCATTTATTACTACATCCTTATAGCGAGACCAAATGGGACGAGCAGGTGATGAATGAATCCAGCGCGGAACGCGTGGCAAGAGCTGTTGTTCATGCGCAGAAAACCTTGCTGGCGGGTTTTACAACGGTACGTGATCTGGGCACGGAAGGCGCCGGCTATGACGACGTTGGTTTGAAATCGGCGATCGAAAAAGGTGTGATCCCCGGCCCGCGGATGATCATCGCCACGCGCGCCATTGTAGCTACCGGAAGTTATGGCCCCAAAACAAAGAACCTGAGCAATATCATGAACCGGGGCGCTGCAGAAGCCGACGGGGTGGACGGATTGATCAAAGAGGTGCGTACGCAGATCGGCAATGGAGCCGATCTCGTTAAAGTATATGCAGATTACCGCTGGGGGCCGGACAAAAATATTTCCCAACCCACTTTTACGCTCGACGAATTGAGGACTGTGGTAGCTGTTGCCAGCAGTACAGGGCGAAAAGTGGTGGCGCATGCCAGCACAACCGAGGGCATGAGAAGGGCTACCCTGGCCGGTATCTCCACAATAGAGCATGGCGATAATGGCACCGAGGAAGTCTTTGACCTGATGCTAAAAAACAAAACGGCTTATTGTCCCACCCTGGCCGCCGCAGAAGCAACCGCTTCTTACGACGGCTGGCGGAAGGGGATCGACCCTGATACGAAAAGGATCGCCACCAAAAAGAAGAGTTTCGCACTCGCTTTACAGAAAGGCGTAACGATCTGCTTCGGAGGCGATGTGGGTGTGTTCAGTCACGGCAATAATGCCTGGGAGATGGAACTGATGGTCGAATATGGCATGAAACCGATAGATGTACTGCGAAGCGCCACATCGGTGAATGCAGATGTGTTTGGATACGGGGATAAGATCGGCAGGATCAGGAAAGGATTGTATGCCGATCTGGTTGCGGTAACTGGTAATCCCACCACAGCTATTTCTACGATCCGCCAAACTGTGTTTGTCATGAAAGACGGAGTCGTGTATTTAAATAATGCTCAGCGTTAACTCCGCCTCTCATGTTCTCTGCGGTAAAAAGCACCTCGCTTAACCGCAGAGAACATGGGAGGCAGGGATTGCGCAGAGAAACTCGTCGATATGAAACCGCTGATCATTTTATTGAGCTTTTTATTTAATAGCACCCATCTGGCGTCATCAGCTGATGATATTCTCGGGGTTTGGATGAATGCAACGGCAAAGGGCCAGGTCCAGATCTACAGGGAGGGCAATAAATATTTCGGCAAGATCATCTGGCTCGCTGAGCCTAATGACGCAAAGGGCTTGCCCAAGACCGACAAGAACAATTCCGATCCAAATCTGCGGAGCAAACCCTTACTGGGCGCTATCGTGCTCCGCGGTTTTGTGTACGACAACGGTGAATGGAACAGCGGCCGGATCTACGATCCGCAGAATGGGAAAGATTATAAATGCTACCTGAAACTAAAGGATCCCCGGACCCTGAACGTCCGCGGTTATATCGGCATCTCCTGGATCGGCCGCACCGAAACCTGGACTAAGGTCCGATAATCCTCCGTGTAACTCTGTGTATTCTGTGCCTCTGTGGTAAAGTATCCGCGTCTCTGATAGCTCCTGAAACATCGGCCTTATTTCACCACAGAGGCACAGAATACCCAGAGGGTCACGGAGAAAATTACAATACACCTTTTGTTGAAGGCAGATAGTTGGAGAAAGGATCTCTTTTTACCGCCATTTTGATGGCTTTGGCGAAGGCCTTAAAGATGGCTTCGATCTTATGATGCTCATTCTCGCCCCTGCATTCGATGTTGAGATTGCATCTGGCGGCATCGCTGAATGATTTAAAGAAATGGAAGAACATTTCCGTAGGCATCTCCCCGATCCTTTCTCTTTTGAATTCGGCGTTCCATACCAGCCAGTTGCGGCCGCCGAAATCTATCAGCACTTTGGCTTCGGCTTCATCCATCGGCAGTGCAAAACCATAGCGCTCCATCCCCCGCTTATCGGTCAGCACTTTCGCGAACGCTTCACCCAGCGCAATGCCGGTATCCTCGATCGTATGGTGTTCGTCTATATGCAGGTCGCCGCTGGCGCTGATCGTCAGGTCCATTTTTCCATGACGCGCCACCTGGTCGAGCATGTGATCGAAAAATCCCAGACCGGTATCGATCTTCGATACGCCGCTTCCATCGAGGTTCAGCTCTACATGGATTTTCGTTTCGTTGGTGTTCCGGTCATGCACTGTTGTACGCGACCCCAGCTTGAGGAAACTGTAAATATCCTGCCAGTTGTCGGTCTGTAAAGCGATCGTGGGACGGAGCAATATCTCTTCATCCTCGGTCAGATCGTGCAGCGGCGATTTAATGTAAATGGCCTTGCAGCCCAGGTTCTTCGCCAGCTGGATATCGCTCCAGCGATCTCCCACCATATACGAATTGGCGAGATCGAATTCAGGATTGTTCACCAGGTGTTTCAGCAGCCCGATACCCGGCTTGCGGGTGTCCTGGTTGTCTTTGGGAAAAGTTTTATCGATATGCACTTCATCGAACACGAAACCTTCGCCGGCAAGTGTACGGATCATCAGGTCCTGGTACGGATAAAAAGTATGATCAGGATATGATTCTGTACCCAGTCCGTCCTGGTTGGTGATCATTACATGGTAAAAATCCATTTCGGCCGCAATCCGGGCCAGTGTTGAAATACAGCCCGGCAGGAATATCACTTCATCCAGTTGGTCGATCTGGTTATCGCCCGGCGGTTCTACCAATACTACCCCGTCCCTGTCCAGTAACAAGATCCGTTTCATCATTTTTTTGTTTTGGCCCTCACGGATTTTACCTCGGCAGCAGTTACCGCGGAGGCTTTATTCGTCCAGCTATTCCGAACGAAGGTGAGAACATCTGCGATCTCCTGGTCGCTGAGATCGGGCAGGGGCGCCATATTGTTGCTGTAATATTCACCGTCGATCTCTACCCGGTCATTGAAACCCTTCAACACATAACCGATCAGTTTTGCCTTGTCCTTTCCTTTAACAGCGCTGGCCCCGTCTAGCGGCGCATTCAGATGCGGCACTCCGCCGCCGTCTACCTGGTGACATACCAGGCAGCGCTTCGTGTAGATCAATTTACCCCGGTCCATCGCTGTGCCCGCGGGCGCCGCAGCTTTTTTTACAACAGGCGCAGCAGCTTTATGCACGGCAGGCTTTTTAGAGGGCGCTGTCTGGAAACTCGCAAGTATGACCAACAATATCAACCCGGCTGACAATTTCTTCATTAGTGCTTACTTATTATAAGAGATCTTGTAAATAGTTCCTTTCTGGTCATCGCTCACATACAAAGAACCATCGGGGCCCTGTGCCAGTCCGCAGGGACGATGTACTGCCGAACGCGGCGTGATATTTTCAACCGCGGCAAAACCATTGGCGAATATTTCCCATTTACCTGAAGGCTTGCCATTCTCAAAAGGCACGAATACCACATAGTAGCCTTCCTGCGGCAACGGCGCGCGGTTCCAGGAACCGTGGAAAGCGATAAAAGCTCCGTTCTTGTAACGTGCTGGGAACATATTACCTGTGTAAAACAACAGTGCATTCGGCGCAAGGTGCGCAGGGAACATCATCACCGGATCTATCGCATCTTTGCCCCCTTCTTTTTTGCCATCGCCGCCATATTCAGGCGCCAGCATTTTTTTGTTGGTGGACGGATCATGATAGATATAAGGCCAGCCGCCATTATCGCCTTTTTTCAGTGCGAACAAAACTTCCGCCGGCTTTTCGGCATTGTCCTGATCGGTGAAGAGTGCAGGAAAAATATTATGGAGGTCATCACGACCATGCTGCATTACGAATAGCTGGTTGACTTGCGTATTCCAGTCGAGGCCCACCACATTGCGCAATCCCGTGGCATAGCGTACCCCATCGCCATAGGTCTGATTCAGCTTATCGGCTTTGAATTGCCAGATACCTCCGGCCGAATCCAGAATAGGACAGGGCATTCTTCCCATCGAGCCCGGTGCGCGGTCCCTTTCCTGGCAGGAATTGGAATAGGCGCCGATATTCACATAGATATTGCCGGCATTGTCCAATGCAATGGACTTCGATTCGTGCTGGCGACGGTTGATGAGGCCGGTGATGATCTTTTCGGGCTGATCGGGATTGATCACATTGCCTTTATCGTCCAGTTTATAACGGAATACCTCCTCATCGGAAGAAGCATACAGGTAACCGTTCTTGATAGCAATACCGGTACCTCCATAATTTCCGAAACTGCTTGTCTGGTCGGCCTTGCCATCTCCATTGGTATCGCGCAGCTTAACAATACCCTTACCTGCACCCCGTGCATTGATCTTGGCATATACATCACCCTGCTGCGTTACTACTATATGACGCGCTTTTCCAAGATTGTCCGCTACTATGACCGCAGAAAAACCGGCAGGAAGTTTCAGGCCGGCATCGTCTGCAACTGTTGTGGCAGGCTTTTTATTCTTATCGCCATCCGAAGCGCAGGCCTGCAGCCAGGTGAGGTTAACGACTACCAGTGCCGCGAAGGCCAGGTGAAGGAACTTTTTCATATCGGGCTATTATTATTTGAGTGTTGAAATTACGACCGAAATCACAAATCCCCTCAATTTATCGGGTATACCAGTCGTGCATCGCATTTACAAGCATGGTATTCTCCTGCTCGGTACCAACCGTGATGCGGAGACAATCCTCACACAGTTTAACATTGCTCCGGTCGCGCACCACAATGCCCTTTTCCAGCAGAAATCCGTACACCTGGCGGGCGTCCCTGATCTTTACCAGTATAAAATTGGCGTCAGAAGGGTATACTTTTTCAACGCCCGGCATCGATCGAAATACCTCGCTCAGGGCCTCACGCATATCAACCAGTAACCGGATCATATCGTTCACCTGTCCAACTTCCTCCAGTGCCCGCAATGCCAGTTCCTGGCTGGCCTGACTGATATTATAAGGCGGTTTTACCCGGCCCAGCAATTCAATGATCGCTTCGGAAGCGAAAGCCATACCTACCCGCAAGCCGGCAAGGCCCCAGGCCTTGCTGAAGGTCTGCATCACCACCAGGTTGGGATAATCGGCCAGGTCCTGGATAAATGATTTTTGCCGCGCAAAATTGATATAGGCTTCATCGATAACTACGATACCGTCAAAATTATTCAGCACCATTTCTACATCCTCTCTCCGCAGCGAATTGCCCGTGGGATTATTGGGCGAACAAAGCCAGATGATCTTCGTGTTTGCATCTGCCAGGTTCTCCAGGTGTACCAGGTCCAGCTGAAAATCTTCCAGCAATAAGGCTTTTTTAACGGCCACATCATTGATGTTGGCGCTTACTTCGTACATGCCGTAAGTAGGGGGACAAATAATGGTATTGTCTTTGCCCGGCTCGCAGAAACAGCGGAACAGCAGGTCGATGCATTCGTCGCTGCCATTACCCAGGAAAATATGTTCGGGCCCAATGCCTTTGATTGCCGACAATTTTTCCCTGATCGCCCGCTGGTGAGGATCGGGATAACGGTTATACCATTTCGTCAGCGGCGAACCGAGGCTGTTCTCGTTCGCATCGAGGAATACTTTTGCCTCGCCGCTGAATTCATCGCGCGCGGAGGAATAAGGTACCAGCTTGCGGATGTTGTCCCTGGTGAGTTTATCGAGATCGAATGCCATCTTATAGTTTGCGTTGATAGTGAAATCCTACGATCTTATAGTTCTGATTGGCCCAGAATTTTTGCCCGGCCGAATTATTGACATAGCAATTCAGTTCTGAAGCGATACAGCCCTGCGATCTGCCGTATGCATAGATCCATTCCATCAGCTGCTCGCCAATACCCTGCCCGCGGTAATCGGGATGAATGATCACATTGTCGGGCTCGATATGTTTGCCCACATAATATTTTGTCATAATCCATAGTCCGGATACACCGATCAGTTTTTCCCCTTCGTAAACGCCCACGCATTCATAGGTCTGTTGCTGCATTTCTTTCAGCCGCTCACGTAGCATATCGATGCCGATCTTGTCGTTCAGTAACTGCAGGAACGGAATAATGCATTCAAGCTGGTGTTTGGGTATGAGCCGGAACGATATCATCGGTCAGTTTTTTTATCGAGTCTTATCTGCACTGCTCTCCGGTGTGCATCCAGTCCTTCGGCTGCTGCCATCTGCATTACAGTGTCGCCGATCGTCTGCAATCCTGTTTTGCTCAGCTTCTGGTAGCTGATCTTTTTCACAAAGCTGTCTACGCTAACCCCGCTGTAAGCCCTGGCAAAACCATTTGTAGGCAGGGTATGGTTGGTACCGCTGGCATAATCGCCCACACTTTCCGGCGAATAGTTGCCGAGGAATACCGAGCCCGCATTGACGATCCGTTCAGCGATCGCATCTGCCTGTTCGCAGGCGATGATCAGGTGTTCGGCGGCATAGGCGTTGACAAGATCCGTAGCCTCATCCATATTCTTTACCAGTATCGCCGTACTGTTCTCCAGCGCTCTTGTGGCCAGGTCCCTGCGCGGCAGCTGCGCCAGCTGAATCTCAAGTTGCTGCTGTACCTGATCTACCAGGTCCGCATTATCTGTTACCAGCAGCACCTGGCTATCAGCTCCATGTTCGGCCTGGCTCAAAAGGTCTGCTGCCACGAATGCAGGCTCGGCACCCGCATCTGCCAGCACACAGACTTCACTGGGACCGGCCGGCATGTCTATTGCGATGCCTTCCTGCTGCGCCAGTTGTTTGGCCAGTGTTACGTATTGATTGCCCGGACCGAACAGCTTATACACTTTTGGCACCGTTGCCGTACCGTAAGCCATCGCAGCAATAGCTTGCACGCCGCCGATCTTGAAAATTTTTGTGATGCCTGCCAGCTGCGCGCTGAATAAAATAGCGGGATGGAGTTTACCTGCTTTATCAGGCGGCGAGCAGAGAATGATCTCTTTGCAGCCCGCGAGTTTTGCCGGGATACCCAGCATCAGTACCGTCGAAAACAGGGGAGCTGTACCGCCCGGGATATAAAGACCCACTTTTTCGATGCCGATATTTTTTCGCCAGCACAATACACCCGGCATGGTTTCGATCTGCGCGGCATTGTCTGTTTGACTCTCATGAAACAGCGTAATGTTGGCAGCGGCCTGCCGGATCGCGTTCCGGAGCGAAGCTTCGACCAGTGCCGTTGCTTCCGCCAGTTCAGATGCACTCACTGCAAAATGTTCGAGTCTCACACCATCGAATTGCTCTGTGAATTTTGTTACTGCATCGTCGCCCTCCTGCCGTACCGAGTCCATCACGGCTTTCACTTTCTCCGTCAAAGCCTGGGTATTCAGCGCAGGGCGCTGCAGTAATGCCTGCCATTCTTTCTGCGGTGGATATTTGACCAGTTTCATTTACGATTCGTTTGCAGACCGGTTTATACGATCATTTTTTCAATAGGCACGACGAGGATTCCCTGCGCGCCTGCCGCTTTCAGTTGTTCGATGATCTCCCAGAAATCATTTTCGTTCAATACGCTGTGCACACTGCTCCAGCCGGGTTCGGCCAGCGGCAGTACGGTGGGGCTTTTCATGCCCGGCAGTAAAGAAATGATCTCCTTAAGTTTATCGTTAGGCGCATTGAGCAGGATGTATTTGTTGTTCTTCGCTTTTTTGACCGACTGGATCCTGAACAACAGCCGCTGCAGCAATTGTTGCCTCGCCGCATCCAGGTTTTCATTCTTCACAAGCACAGCCTGCGACTGGAGGATGGTTTCAGCTTCTTTCAGGCCATTCATGAACAGGGTGGATCCGCTGCTCACAAGATCGCAGATCGCGTCGGCCAGGCCGATACCGGGGGCGATCTCCACACTGCCGCTGATCTCATGGATCTCGGCGCTGACCCCATTTTCTTTCAGGAATTTTTCAACGATCACCGGATAGCTGGTAGCAATGCGCTTGCCCGATAGAAAAGATGCGTCCTGGTAACTCTCATTCCTTCGCACCGCCATGCTCAGCCTGCATTTTCCGAAACCCAGCTTTTCAACCACATTCACTTTCTTGTTCTTTTCGTACACTACATTCTCCCCTACAAAGCCGATATCGGCTACTGCATCTTCCACGTATTGGGGGATATCATCGTCGCGCAGAAAATAAACCTCGATCGGAAAATTACTGGCTTCGGCTTTCAGCTTATTGACGCCATTGCTGATATCGATCCCGCATTCCTTCAGTAAGCGGATGGAGTCTTCATGCAGCCTGCCGCTTTTCTGGATGGCGAGTTTGAGTTTCGGGCTTTCTTCCTGTTTTACCTGCTTCATAATATGGGTCCGGGCCAGCCGGACAGTTTTAAAAAAATAAGGGCCTACCTTCCGGTAAGCCCTTTAATGTTTTTTATGTGACCAGCACAAAACACCGTAGCCTACCCCTGGGGTAAGTAATGATGGTGGTGAGTATGTGCGAATGTTCTCATTGAGGCACAAAAGTAAAGGCATCGGCAGTTCCGGGCAAATTTTTTTATGTATTGGTGCCAACTGCTCCGTCCGAACGGGGTTTTTATAAGTATCTTGGATTCCCAAAATCTGCCGATGCGTACATACTGGGCTGCTTTACTAAGCGGCATCATCCTGGCGGGATGTGCCTCCTCCCGTCAGGGACTTGCGGGAAAAAAACTCGTTTGGCACGACGAATTCGACCATGCAGGCCTGCCCGATGCTTCCAGATGGAGCTACGATGTGGGCGGACATGGCTGGGGCAACCAGGAGCTGCAGTACTATACTGCCGCAAAACCGGAGAATGCCCGGGTAGAGAACGGCCATCTCATTATCGAGGCCCGAAAGGAATCGGTTGGTAAGAATGCATACACGTCGGCCAGGCTGGTCACCAAAGGCAAGGGCGACTGGACTTATGGCCGCATCGATGTTCGCGCAAAACTGCCCAAAGGCGTGGGTACCTGGCCCGCTATCTGGATGCTCGGTTCCACTACTCCGCTCAAATGGCCCGATGACGGCGAGATTGATATCATGGAGCATGTTGGGTATGACCAGGGAAAGATCCATGGCTCGGTACACTGCAAAAAATACTATCATTCCATCGGTACGCAGAAAACGGCCACGACAATGGTGCCGGACTGCAGTGAGAACTTTCATGTATACTCGCTCGAGTGGGATGCCGAAAAGATCACGGTGCTGGTGGATAACAAAGCCTATTTCACATTCAACAATGAACACAGCGGCGCGGAAGCCTGGCCTTTCAATAAACCATTTCACCTGCTGCTGAATATTGCGGTGGGCGGCGGCTGGGGCGGACAGAAAGGTGTGGATGAATCCATCTTCCCGCAAAAAATGGAAGTGGATTATGTAAGGGTATATCAATAACTCAATCAAACTATAGCTATGAAAAAACTGTTGCTCATTGTTTTTCTACTGGGTGGCGTGGTCTCCACGTTTGCACAGGATGCCGTCAGTTACCAGCTTCCACCAAAAGAAATGGCCGACCTGCTGCTTGCCAAGCCAACGCCGGGCGTTAATATCGACAGCAAAGGCGAATGGATGCTGCTGGCAGAGCGCAACTCCTATCCTACCGTTGAAGAGCTCGGGCAGCCGGAACTGCGTATTGCCGGCATGCGCCTGAACCCGAATAACTATTCGCCCAGCCGGCAGAATTTCATCAACAATTTCACGCTTAAAAATATCAGGTCGGGTGAGGAGTACAAGATCGCCGGTCTGCCTGCAGGCATGCTTGCGGGCAATGTAAGCTGGAGCCCGTCTGAAAAAAAGATCGCGTTTACCAGTACCAGCGGCAGCCGGGTTGACCTGTACACGATCGATGTTGCCGCCAAAAAAGCAACAAAGATCAATAAGCAGCCGCTGAACAC
>JAFBAN010000216.1 GCA_019247775.1 Chitinophagaceae bacterium
AACTTTTTCTCGAGGAGAGACAAGGTAAACTCGGATTGGGAACGGCTTATATCCACGGGTTCAAATGGAGCATCGATCGCGGCTATAATTTTATCTTCGAGATGGATGCGGACTTCTCGCATAACCCATCCGATCTCTCGCGTTTATATGATGCCTGCCGGCTGGAAGGCGCCGATGTGGCTATCGGAAGCCGCTATGTTCCGGGCGGCAGAACCGAGAACTGGCCGATGGACAGGTGGCTCTGGTCGCGCGGCGGCGCCCTGTACACAAGAATGATCACCTGGATGCCGGTGAATGATCCCACCGCGGGTTTCGTGTGTTACAGGAGAAAAGTGCTCGAATCCATCAACTTCGAAATGATCGGGTTTGTGGGGTATGCATTCCAGATAGAAATGAAATTTGCCGCCTGGAAACTCGGCTTCAAGCTCAAGGAAGTGCCGATCACTTTTGTAGACCGGAAGATCGGCGTCAGCAAAATGAGCGGCGGTATCATAAAAGAAGGGGTATTCGGTGTGTTGAGCATACAGTGGAAAAGCCTGTTCCACAACTATCGCAAAAAAGTGAAGAACGATATCAATCCCATACCTTCACCGAGAACGCCCTGAGCCAACCTCTATTCGTATTCCCCGATCGTTAATTGCTCCCAGTTCTTCGTCCTGATCGCATCCATCATCAGCCAGATGGCGATAGCCGATAAAGCAAACAGGATAATGATCACCACCAGGTTATTGTACGCCAGGAAATGAACGAAGAACAGGATCATCGGCAATAACATGCTGAACATCCCCCGCAGAAAATTACTGCCCTTGATGCTGTTGGATTGCTGTTGCGAGAACGGCAGCGCCCGCAAACTCATATATCCGACGATGAGCGTGGTGAGACATTGGTTGCTGATGCTGAGTATAAGATTCGGCAGAATAGAAGGCCCATTCAGGATGATCGCTGCAATGGAAATGATCACCACCAGCGGCAAATAAAATTTAGCCATCATCGCTTTCAGCGCGCCCAGCAGCAAAGAGCCGGGCGATTCAACCGGCGTGACATAGTAGATCCAGGACGCCTTGTATTTTTCGGAGTAGATCAGCTGGTAAATGGCCATCATCAGCGAGTAACTGCTGAGGTAGATCAATCCCGTAAAAATATAACGGCCGGGCCCGGTCTGCTCGGTAAAACTGGAGAGCGAGATCTTTTCCTTTGCCCGAACCCAGAACAGCAGCAGGTACACGAACAGGTAACCGATGGATGGATACACTTTCATTTTAAAATCCCGGCTCCGTGCAGTAAGCTTCCAGGTAAAGAGGAACGACATCTGCTCGGGACCGCGGCGCGTGAGCAGACCCGCAAGACGGGTGGCATAACCCCCCAGCCCCCTGGAGGTGGAGTTATTTTTTTTCCTGTTAGTGGTAACCGGCCCGCCTTCGCTGCCGCCGATCATGGCGAGTTTGCGGTTGAAGGAGGGGGCGAAGAAACGGATAACGGCCCAGATGCTTAACATGGGCAGCAGCAAACTCAGTAAAAGATATACGAACAGGGGAGAAGTGAGCGATCCGCCGTTGATATACTGCCAGCCAGCTGCAAACCAATATGGCGGCAGCAGCCAGGCTACTCTTGAATGCGTGAGCTGAAATCCGTTGAAAAAAGCCGCACTGAACAAACGCGGCACCAACTGGTAAGCGCCATACACGGTAATGGCGAAGAAGATCTGGAAATAACTGATAATGTTCTTGAATTTCTCCGGCGTTGTCAGTTTCAGGATGATCACATACACCGCATTGATCAGGAAAACCGTAAACAGGGTACTGCATACCACCAGCGGCAGAAAGGAAACAAAAGCGAGTATGCCTGCATGAATGGCCAGGTAGATAGCAGCCGGCAGGCTCATTGGCAGCACCAGTTTCGAAATATGGGTTACGATATGCAGTAAACGGGCCAGCAGGAATGTTTTATCATTGACAGGTTTCGGTAAGATGATCAGGTTATCCCGTACATCGATGAGCACCGTCGTAAAATCCGTGATCAGCATGGCCGCCAGCAGGAAGATATAGAACGCGAAATAAAATCCCAGCTGTGTGATATAATCGGAGCCTACTGAAAATACAAAGAGGAACAGCACGCCAATAATGGCTGAGAACAGCATCGTGCCGAGTGTAGCATAACGCGGCAGCCGCTGCGTTTTCTTTCGTTTCATCTGCTGCATCGGCGGTACGCGGCGATCGTCCATCATCAGTTTTGTATTGAGAATGGCGCGGAGATGACCGGTGTCTGCACCCATCTGCCTGTAAAACCGCTGGGGCAGCA
Source organism: Chitinophagaceae bacterium (assembly GCA_019247775.1). GTDB lineage: Bacteria > Bacteroidota > Bacteroidia > Chitinophagales > Chitinophagaceae > Sediminibacterium. The sequence continues at coordinate 2,299 of JAFBAN010000216.1, forward strand.
GCAGTATCCAGAGAAAAAAACGGTTTACGAAGTTCATGTGCGCTTATTGACCGAATGCATGCAGCAGTTGATCCGCTGCATCAGAAAGTGATTCCTTTGAAGTGAGCTGTGCGAATATCCTTTCCAGGCTCTGGTTGCCCTGCTGCTGTCTCAGTTCTTCCACGCTTCCGTCGGCAAGCACGGCGCCATCGTTGATGAGGACGACGCGGTCGCTCACTTTTTCCACCACATCCATCATATGGCTGCAATAAAAAATCGTCTTGCCTTCTTTGGCCAGTTTACTGATCAGGTCCTTAACGATGATGACGCTGTTGGCATCCAGTCCGCTCAATGGTTCGTCGAGGATGATGATATCGGGATTGTGCAGCAGTCCCGAACTGATCAGTACTTTTTGCCGCATGCCTTTGCTGAAAGTGTCCATCCTGCTGTGCATATTATCGTGCAAACCGAAAGCCGTCAGCATTTTTTCAATACGATCTGTGGCCAGTTGCATCGACATGTTGTACAGTTCGGCCATGAAGGAAAGGAACTCCACCGGTGTGAGCACATCGTACAGCTCTGCCAGTTCGGGTACATAGCCGATCCTGGCTTTGGCGGCCACGGGGTCTTTTTTCAGATCGATGCCGTCTACGATCACCTCGCCTTCATAGTCGGAGATCAGGCCGCAGAGGATCTTTACCGTGGTGCTTTTACCGGCGCCATTCGGCCCGATATAACCGATCACCTGGCCGGGATACACAGAAAGGTTGATGCCCTTCAATACCTGTTTATTGCCGTAATTCTTATAAACATGCTTAAGTACAATAACGGGTTCCATAGGCTATTAATAAGTAGTTGGAGCGAAAATATATTACAATATGCCGCTATTTATTTTTATAACCAAGCGGGAATATCCTTTTCTTTATACCCATGAAACAGGCGCTGATAAAATTGCATATTTCCGTTTTTCTGGCGGGATTTACAGGCATACTGGGCGCCCTGATCAGACTGAATGAGGGATTACTGGTATGGTACCGGATCGCTATCACAGTAGTTACCCTGTTCATATGGCTGAGCTGGCAAAACAAACTGGAGCGCATCAGCGCCGCCAATGTATGGCGGTTGATGGGTACCGGTGCACTTATCGCATTGCACTGGGTCTGCTTTTATGGAAGCATCAAACTGGCGAATGTGTCTATCGGACTGGTATGCTTCGCTTCTGTTGGGCTGTTCACTGCTTTGCTGGAGCCCCTCATGATGCACAAGGGATTCAGCTGGGCGGAAATATCGCTGGGACTGATCAGTCTGCTCGGCATTTACCTGATCTTTCATTTCGATGACCGCTACCGGCTTGGTATTTTTCTGGGGCTGGCGTGCTCCCTGCTCGCTGCGGTTTTTTCTGTGCTGAATAAAAAGTATGTGGGTGTTGCAAAACCGCAGAGCCTGATGTTGTATGAACTGAGCGGCGGACTGCTGGTGCTTACACTGTTAATGCCGCTCTATCTTTATTATTTTCCAACGAACTATATTTTCCCCGGGCTTGAAGATTGGGGATGGCTGCTGGCGCTGGCCTGGCTATGCACTGTGCTTGCCATGGACCTGATGCTGCAGGCCCTGCAGAAAGTATCTGCATTTACCCAGAACCTGAGCCTGAACCTTGAACCTGTATACGGCATACTGATGGCTTTTGTATTGTTCCATGAGAACAGGCAGCTCAAAAGCAGCTTTTACATCGGCTTTGCGCTGATCGCTTTGTCTGTGGTGCTGCAGATGATCAGGGTGATCAGGCGGCGCAGGGTATGACGCCAGCCCTATTTTAATTCGTAGGCAACTACTTTATTGGAGAAGAAAGTAGGCACATACACCATGCGTCGTTTGGGATCGTAACCGATATCCGCGCTGTTTATTTTCGCCGGCCGGGTATCGAGCAGGGTTTGCCTGTTGCCGTCGGCGCCGATATAATACAGCACGCCGTTCCAGCCGCTGACGATGTACTCATTGTTCCTGACCTCTTCCACGCCATCGGTAGTTGGGTCCATACCCGTGGCTACAGAACCCACCTGTCCACCAGCGGTAATCCTGATCAGGCTTCCTTTATCCAGTACCAGCAGATCATCGCCCACCGCCAGCAGCCCATTAGGCCCCTGGAGATTCGCGACAAGCGTTCCCACTATTCCTTTTTCAATGCGGTGTATTTTAAGCGTACGGCTGTCGCTTACATATACAGTGCCTTTTTTATCGATGCTGATATCATTCAGGAAGGCAGCACCCTCCACCGGGATGCGCTTAACGATCGTCGCTTTTTCGATATCGATCACAGCCACATCTGTCAGCTCCGCCACATACAGCATATTGCGGTAAATGCCCATGCCCTTGGGAGATGTGAGGCCTTTCACCCAGTCTGCAGTTGCCGTTTTTCCGTCGGGAGAAAGTTTGCCGATAGACCCCAGCCCCGGATGGTCGGGATCCATATTGGATACATAGAGAATATTAGCTTTTGCATCGTACAATACCGACTCTGGCGTTCTGAAAACAGAATCTGTTTCCCAGCTCTTGACCAGTGAATGGGGTTGGGCTTCCGCCTGCCAGCAGCAGGCGATCAAAACGAATAATAGGAGGTATTTTTTCATGCGCAGTTTTCAAACAATGAAGATAAATAATTAATATGTTTGGCAGTTTCCACGCCCATAAAAATTCAAGAACGAAGATATTGTTTGAGTAACTTCGGAATATTCAAAACGAACTGTACATGAAGAAATTCTTTCTTGCCTGTGGCTGCCTGATTGCGCTTTCACTGCACGCACAAAAAAAGCCGCTCGATCATTCCGTATACGATAGCTGGCAAAACCTGGGCGACCGCTCGCTGAGCAGGGATGGAAAATGGCTTACCTATTCAATCAATCCGCAGGAAGGTGACGGCGTTTTAGTTGTTCAGTCGGCGGATGGCAGTTATAAAAAAGAATTTCCCCGGGGATATTTACCCGCTATCAGCGAGGACAGCCGTTACCTCGTTTTCCGCATCAAACCTTTTTTCAAAGACACCAGGGATGCAAAGATCAAAAAAAGAAAACCGGATGATATGCCGAAAGACAGTCTCGCCATACTGCAGCTCGGCGCAGACAATGCGGTGAAAGTGCCGAGGGTCAAAAGTTTCAGGATGCCTGAGGAATCCAGCGGCTGGCTGGCATACCTGCTGGAGAAACCGGGAGCGGAAGTGGGTCGCGGCCGCGGGGAGCAGGATTCAGCTGCCAGGATAAATGCGATGATCGCCATGGCGGATAGCCTGGCAAGGGTGGCCGACAGTATCCGCAATAAAGTTAACGATGTGAAGACGCGCGGACTTTCGGTGCTCCGGCAAAGACGTGATGCACCGCCCGCCGTGCGGAATGAAGATCCGGTAGAAGAGGGTACCGACCTGGTCTTACGCAACCTGCAGACCGGCCAGGAATTCACCATAAAACTGGTGAGTGAATATTTCTTTAATAAAAAAGGCAACGTGCTGCTGTATGAGACCACCCGCAAAACCGGCGACAACTCAGTGAAAGCTGCCGTGGCGCGGATGGATCTTGCCACCCATGCGATCACCACCATTTTTAAAGGCTTCAATGATGCAAAAGGCTATCGCATGGATGAGGAAGGGACGCAGGTGGCATTTGTAGCCGAGCGCGACAGCAGCAGTAAGGCATTGCAGAAATTTTATAAGCTGTACTACTATAAGACCGGCGCGGACAGCGCAATGCTCATCGCAGATCGCAATACAAAAGGTCTGGCGACTAACTGGAATGTGAGCGAGAACTCGACGATCAGTTTCAGCAAAAGCGGCCAGCGGCTGTTTGCGGGTACGGCGGCCATTCTTCCGCCTAAGGATACCAGTCTTCCGGATTTCGAACGGGTGAGCGTGGACGTCTGGCATTATAATGACGATTATATCCAGCCGCAGCAACTGAAAACACTGGACAATGACCTGCGCAGGAACTACGCGGCAAGGGTTGACCTGGCAAATAAGCAGCTCGTACAGTTGGTGAATGATAAATACCGGAACCTGATCCAGACCAAAGAAGGCGATGGCGATATGTTCTATGCAGTATCCGATTACGGCAAACGCATCGCATCACAATGGCAGGGTTTTACGGTGAATGATATTTATGCAGTGGATCCGATAAGCGGTAATTCGCAGCTGATCCAGCAGGATTTTAAGGGTAACCTGGTACAACCTTCGTATTCGGGGAAATACCTTTTGTTCTATGATGAAAGGAAGCCCGGATATTTCGTGTACAACTCGGTCACGAAAAAAACCTACCCGATAGCAAAGGATATCAAAGTATCACTAAGCGACGAAGAGAATGATGTGCCGGATGATCCGAATGCCTATGGAACGGTGAGATGGATGGAGAACGACAAACATGTGTTGATCTACGATCGCTATGATGTATGGCAGGTTGACCCGGAGGGCGTTGAAAAATCCATTCAGCTGACAGATGGCAGGGCAAGCAGAACGGAATACCGGTATGTGAGCACCGATCCGGATGAGCGCTTCATCAAACCCGGACAAAAAATGCTGCTGCGGCTCTACGATGAAAAAGATAAAAGCGAGGGTCTTGCCATGCTCGATCTGACGAACAATAAAACACAGGTCCTTTTCAAAGAGCCGGTGAACATCGGTTTCCTGGTGCAGAAAGCGAAGGATGCGGATGTGCTGGTGTATACGAAGGAAACTTATAAGCAATCGCCCAATGTATTTGTGCAGCCGGTAAATGGAACCGCCCTGCAGTTATCGCATACCAATCCGCAGCAATCGGCCTATAACTGGGGCAGTTCGGAACTGTTCAGGTGGAAAGCTTATACCGGCAAGGAAACAGAAGGCGTGTTGTATAAACCCGAAGATTTCGATCCCAAAAAGAAATACCCGATGATCGTGTATTTCTATGAGCGCAGCAATAATACCCTGAACAATTATATCGCGCCGGCGCCAACACCGTCGAGGTTGAACATCTCCTTCTTTGTGAGCCGCGGCTATATTGTATTTGTACCGGATATCTGGTATAAGAAAGGTTATCCCGGACAAAGCGCATATGACTATATCCTCAGCGGCACCCGCGCCGTGGTGAAGCAGGGCTATGTGGACAGCACGAAGATCGGCCTGCAGGGACAAAGCTGGGGCGGCTACCAGATCGTATACCTGATCACCCGTACCAATCTTTATGCTGCGGCCTGGGCAGGTGCGCCGGTAGCGAATATGACAAGCGCTTATGGCGGTATCCGCTGGGGCACCGGTTTGAACAGGCAGTTCCAGTACGAAAAAACCCAGAGCCGGATCGGCGCAACTTTATGGGAGAAACCCAACCTGTATATCGAGAACTCGGCGCTGTTCTCATTGCCCAAAATAAAAACGCCGCTGGTGATCATGGCCAATGATGCGGATGATGCAGTGCCCTGGTACCAGGGAATTGAAATGTATACCGGCATGCGGCGTCTCGGAAAAAAAGTATGGATGCTCACTTATAATGGCGAAGCCCATAACCTGGTCGAACGCCGCAACCGCAAGGATATCCAGATCCGCGAGCAGCAGTTCTTCGATTATATGCTCAAAGGTGATAAACCAGCCAAATGGATCACCGACGGCGTACCCGCGGTGATGAAAGGAAGAGACTGGGGCCTGGGGTATGGGATGTAATAGAACAGATGAACAAGGAACAAGGATCGGATGAAGGGCGGAATGAGATTTTTTTAAAGGATGATCTTTTTCATTAGGAAACATATCAATCAAAGAACAAAAAAACTAACTCCCCCTTCAGGGGGCTGGGGGGTGCTCGCCTGCCTTGCCCTTTTCGCCGCATCGGCCCAACCCCGCATAGAGCAACTAAAACAGGCTGTACGATCGGCGCATTCGCCGGCACAGAAGCTGAATGCTATCTTCGACCTTTGTGAAGATCCCGAAGCGCTTCCCAAAGACACTTTATACCGCCTGGCGCTGCAGGCGCATCAGCTGGCGGCAGCTTCGAATGATGCGGGCGATATCCGGAAAGCGGATTATTATCTCGCATTCGGTTATTTCCGGATGAATAAGCTCGATTCCGCCGATGTTATTCTGCGGGATCAGTTGCCTAAAGCGACCCTGTCGAAAAATGATCAACTCGGGTTGCTGATCCGGTTCTTATGGGCGCGACTCAACCTGCGCAAGCAGGACAATAAAGTTGCGCTGGCTGAATATTATAAGCTGCTGAATTATGCCGAGCAGCAGAAAGATACACTCTCGCATGCCCGCGCGCTGGCAGGGATAGGCGCCGTACTCAACCGCACCGGCGACAAATCCAGAGCTTTGCAGGCATTCCTTGATGGCATCCGGCTTGTACAGGCTACGCCGTATCGGAATAAGGTGGTGTACCTCTATACCAATACTGCCGTATTATATGGCAGTATCGGTAACAATGATTCTTCCGGTTATTATGCAAGACAGGCTATCGCGTTTTCGCGGGAAGCTGGAAATCTCGTTGATCTCAGCAACTCTTTGGGGATGTACGCCGGGTATCTGACAAGGGGAGAGCGTTTCGGGGAGGCCGAAAAGGCATTCCAGGAGGCCCTGCATGCTTCGGAGCAACTGGGCGACCCGAATGAGATCCTCACCAATATGGGTGCGCTTGCCGAGTTTTATTTTCAGAACAAGCAGTTCCAGAAAGGGATCGATATTTCGCAGCAGGCCATAGCGATGATCAAAAAATACGGAGTCGGAAATAAGCTCCCTTATATCTATGGAATGATGGGCGAGAATTATAAGGCCGCCGGAAATTACAAGCGTGCCGCTGAAGTACTGGATACGCTGGTAAATGTAAATGATAGTCTGTACGACAAAAATTCAGCCGATGCCCTGGCGGAAATGCAGACAAGGTTCGATGTGCAGAAAAAAGAGAATACCATTATCCGGCAGCAGCTGGATCTGGTAAAAAAGGATTACCTGTTTTACAGTGCCGTATTGTTGCTGCTGCTGGCCGTAGTAACAGGTTGGTTGGTGTTCAGCACCTACAGGCGAAGACAACGCCAGCGTGCGGCACAGGCGGTGGCGGTGGCCGAGGAAGGAGAACGGAAGCGCATAGCCGCAGACCTGCATGATAATCTGGGCGCATATGCAGCTTCCATCGCTTCGAACGTGAACCGGCTGTCGGGCGAGGGTATGCAGGACATACCGGCGTTGCAGGAAGTGCGCAATAATTCCAATGCCATCGTAGCCGATCTCAGCGATACTATCTGGGCCTTGAAACGTGAAAAGCTGCAGCTTACCGCGGTGAGCGACCGGCTCAAGATATTTATTCATCGGGTGCAGCCCAGTTACCCGGGTATTACGATCGATGTGGAAGAGCAGATCGGAACAGACCATGCATTGAGCCCCTCGCAGGGCTTTCACCTGTTCCAGATCATCCGGGAAGCGGTGAACAATGCGCTGAAGCATAGCCAGGCAAAGCACATCGTGATCGGCATAAACGGTTCTGCAGCGGGCTGGGATGTGCTGATCATCGACGATGGTATCGGCATGCAACCTAAAAAAGAAAATACCGACGGTGGAAACGGACTTTTCAATATGCAGAACAGGGCAGGGGAAGCGGGCTGGCAGATAGAATGGAGGGCCAACCAGGCGGGGGGCACAACAGTAAGTATCAGGCAGCTAGTGTAAATTAACTATATAGGGTAAAGAACGGATCCACCATTTTTGAGGCTGAAAAGAAATACCATGAACTACACCATCGCCATCGCAGAAGATAACAAGGCTTACCTGAACTCATTCCTGCACAAGATCGCCGAATGCAAACACCTGCAGCTACTATTCACCGCTGTGAATGGCCGGATCTGTCTCGAACAGTTGAAAGGGCTTCCGTACGATAAAATGCCGCAGGTCATCTTCATGGACCTGGAAATGCCGGAAATGGATGGGGTGGAGACCATCAGCATTGCTAAATCACTTTATCCCGAAATACATTTCATCGTACTCACCGTGCTGGACGACGATGAAAAAGTTTTCGAAGCCATCAAAGCCGGCGCTTCGGGTTATTTATTGAAACATGAACCTGCAGCAGTGCTCTCCGAAGCCATCGCCGATGTGATGGAGAACCAGGGGGCGCCGATGAGTCCGGGTATTGCCCGCAAAGCGCTCGGCATGCTCAGCCGCTCCGTGGTTGGGAGCAACGAAAAACCTTCCAATGCCAGCAACCTGCCCAAAGCCATCACGGAGCGCGAAGAAGAGATACTCAAGCATATGGTAGCCGGCTGGGATGCCAAGCGCATCGCTTCCGTGCTCGATATCAGCGTATATACCGTGCGTAATCATGTCGCTAATATCTATCAGAAATTACAGGTGCAATCCAAGGCGCAGGTGATACAGATGGCGCATAGGAATAAGTGGTTTTAACCCCCCAGCCCCCTGAAGGGAAAGTTAGGGTTTTGGAGCATTGATGATTGCGTTATTAAAAAGCATGAATATCTATTTTGTTTCCTACCCTTTGGTAGCTGTACATCGGTCGATTGAAATTAGCCCGATGCAATTCCGGCGACTTATTGTTCGCCCAAAAAATCATCCTCCGCGTTTTCGTGCCCCGTCTACGTTTTACGTTTCACGTCTCACGTTTCACGTCTCACGCTTCACGCTTCACGACTGCTAGTATAAACTAACTATTTCCCGCCCCTCTCGCTCCCGGTAGGTTTGCTGTATTAAATAACCAAACAAAATCTACCGTTATGAAAAAGTTTTTCTTTGTTATCGTAAGTGTTATCAGCGTTTCTTTTGTGAATGCGCAGACAAGTTTCGGCATTAAGGGCGGCGTGAATCTTTCCACGACCACCGGGGATAATTCCGAATTCTTTTCATCTGCTATCGGCGCCTATTTCGGCGGCATGGCAAAATTCCCGATCGACAGCAAGTTCAGTATCCAGACCGAAGGCATGCTGTCTTTCGAGGGCGCAAAATTCAGCGTGAATGGCGCTACCGGCAAGACCAGCGCTACCTATGCCAGGTTCCCGGTGCTGGGTCAGTACCATGCCGGTGCAGGTTTCACACTGCAGAGCGGTCCTGAACTCGGACTGCTGATGGGCGCCACCCTGAAAGTGACCAATGGCGGATCGACCAGCATTAAAGATGCCATGAAGTCGACCGATTTCGCCTGGGCTTTCGGCGTGTCTTTCGTGCCAAACAAATCGAAAGTAGGCATGAGCCTGCGTTACAACCTGGGACTGAGCAATATCAATTCAGACTCGGGGCCGGCCAACCGTACCAGTGTCTGGCAGATAGGCACATTCATCACCTTGTAGATACGGACCACCAGAAAATCCACTAATATCCCGGCAGCTGAGGGCTACCGGGATATTTTAATTCCAGGCGGTTTCCACAGGCATTAAGTTACTGTTATGCCTTTCAGCCAAGCATTTTAGTATGACTACTTATAATCAATTAGTTATAAAGAGCTTATTAATCTTTAAACTGAATCGAAAACCCCGATCCAGCTGTTAATAAGTTGCAAAAATGGCTTAATAATATACCTTTATCTTCGATTCAAACTAAACGGATCCGGTATCCTTGGTAGCCTCTTTCAATAGCTTGCATTC
>JAFBAN010000183.1 GCA_019247775.1 Chitinophagaceae bacterium
CGAGAAAGCCGCAACGGAATCCAAAGCCCAGGGCTTGTGAGGTCTCCAGTTCGAATGTGAGGGAAGCATCGTTCAGCTGCAGCTTGTCCATGCAATCGCGCAGCTCTTCGAACTCGTCTGTATTTACCGGGAAAATACCGGCAAACACCATCGGTTTCACTTCCTCGAAACCATGGATCATTTCACCGGGGTTATTGGCGAGAGTAATGGTATCGCCCACTTTCACTTCTTTGGCATTCTTGATACCGGTGATGATATACCCAACATCCCCCGCACACACTTCATTCTTCGGGTCCATATTCAGTTTCAGTACGCCCACTTCATCGGCAAAATAATCCTGCCCCGAAGCCACGAACCGGATCTTATCGCCTTTGCGCAGTATCCCGTTCAGGATACGGTAATAAACGATGATACCGCGGAAACTGTTGAACACGCTGTCGAAGATCAGCGCCTGCAATGGCGCATCCACGCTGCCTTCAGGCGCGGGAATGCGTTCGATGATCGCCTGGAGGATCTCTTCGATGCCGATACCTGATTTACCGCTGGCCAGTAATATATCTTCCTGCCTGCAGCCGATCAGGTCAATGATCTGGTCGGTCACTTCAGGTATCTTGGCGCCGTCCATATCTATTTTATTGATCACCGGTATGATCTCGAGATCGTTGTCGATGGCCAGGTACAGGTTGCTGATCGTCTGCGCCTGGATACCCTGGGAAGCATCCACCAGCAGCAATGCGCCTTCACAGGCTGCCAGGGCCCGGCTCACTTCATAACTGAAATCCACATGGCCGGGGGTGTCGATCAGGTTCAGTACATATTCCTGGCCTTTGTAGCTATAGTTGATCTGGATAGCATGACTTTTGATAGTGATGCCTTTCTCCCGTTCCAGGTCCATATCGTCAAGTACCTGGTTCATCATATCCCTGGCGCCGATGGTCTGTGTATGCTCCAGTAACCTGTCGGCCAGCGTGCTCTTCCCATGATCGATATGCGCAATGATGCAGAAATTCCTGATATTCTTCATGGCGGCAAAGATAGGTACGAGGGGGCAAGTACCCGCCAGGATTTGTCCATATCCCCTATTTCGTATTTTTAAGCCATGTTGTTAAAGAATCCTAACAAAAAAGCCCAGCTGAACAATGAGACCGGGCTCGGCACCAATACCTCGCTCAGCGGCGGCGGCCGGTTTTTCAACCGCGACGGTGTGCCTAATATGGAAGTAACCGGAATGCCTTTCTGGCAAAGACTGAATATCTATCATTCCCTGCTGTCCATGCCGGCCTGGAAGTTCATTACGGTGATCGTTGTTTTCTTTATGACCGTTAACCTGCTATTCGCCGGCATTTACCTCTGGATCGGTATCGATCATCTCGGCGGAATGGTTGCAGGAACCTCCCTGGAAAAATTCGGGGAAGCTTTTTTCTTCAGCGCGCAGACTTTTACAACGGTCGGTTATGGAAGGATCAACCCGGTCGGGTTCACGGCCAGTTTAACGGCTTCGATGGAAGCATTGACGGGACTGATGTGTTTTGCATTAGTAACGGGACTGCTCTATGGCCGGTTTGCCAGGCCGCGCGCCTATATCCGTTACAGCCGCAATGCATTGTTCGTTCCATTCCGTGACGGCGTGGCCCTGATGTTCAGGATGGTGCCGTTTACCCGCAATTTTTTACTGAATGTGGAAGTGCGGGTAACCCTGGCCATGCAGGCGATGGAAGATGGACAGATGAAAAACCGGTTCTACAATGTACCGCTGGATATCGCCAAAGCCAACACGCTTACCGCCAACTGGACCCTGGTACATATGCTGAACGACGAAAGTCCGCTGCATGGGCTGAGCAGGCAGGATATGATCGATGCGCATGCCGAACTGCTGGTATTTGTGCAGGGATTTGATGAGAGTTTTTCGAACACCGTTGTATCGAGAACTTCCTATACCGCGGCGGAATTTATTTTCGGCGCGAAATTTTTGCCGATGTATCATCCAAACGAAACGAATACGAGTACGGTACTGCATCTCGACAGGCTGGATGATTACGAAGAAGCCAGGCTGCCGGTTGAATTTTAATAATAATTGCAGGCTATTCCTGCAGTATCCTTTTCATTTACTTCAAATTGTTCAAAGTCACCGGAATCAACCAGCACCCTGTTATTATTGGGATGTGCTTTCTCCAGCGCCACCCAGATATCAAAACGGCCATGCCGGTAATTATATTCTAGTTTGTCATACAATCCGCAGCCAGACCTGTATCGTTTTCCATCCATTACAAACTCGAATGTTATATAGCGGCCGCCTTTAGCGGGATTTTCTATACCGGTCATTCTCGCACAAACAACCCTGCGATCTCTTAGTATCCGCAGTTCCAGATCCTTACTGTGGATGCAAACCCCGAGAACAAGACAAAAAATAACAGCTATTATCGCCAGTACTCTATTCTTGTTAAGATTAGCTGATCCCGGGTGTCCATCCTCAAGTTCATTAAGCATAGTTTTTATTTCAATGCACTAATGATAGCCACAAATTCTTCAGCAATTAAGGAAGCACCGCCTACCAGCCCGCCATCTACGTCGGGCTGACTAAACAGTTCAACTGCGTTCGCGGCTTTTACGCTTCCGCCATAAAGGATGGAAATAGAATCCGCTACGGTGGCGCCATACTGTGCGGCCAGTTGCTGACGGATGAATGCATGCATTTCCTGGGCCTGGGCGCTGCTCGCAGTCTTGCCGGTGCCGATGGCCCAGATGGGCTCGTAGGCGATTACCACCTGCTGCAATTGTTCGCCGGATAAATGGTACAACGATTCTTTCAGCTGCTGCGCAACGAATTCGTTCTGGGTACCCGCTTCCCGGATCTGCAATGCTTCTCCGCAGCAGAAAATCGGCTGCATTTTATTTTCCAGGCAGATATTCAGCTTCTCCGCCAGTAACCGGTTGCTTTCGTTGAAATATTCCCTGCGTTCAGAATGGCCAAGTACCACAAAGCGGATACCGAGGGATTGTAGCATCTCTACCGATACTTCCCCGGTATAAGCGCCGCTTTTTTTGTCGGAACAATTCTGCGCGGCGATAAATGTACCGGCCATTCCCGAGATCCTCTCCTGCGCCATCGCCAGGTAAGGAAAAGGTACAGCAAATACCACCTGGTGGTTTTGTTTGGAAGGTTTGGCCGCTGCCAGGATATGGGTCAGCAATTGTTCGCCCTGCTGCAGGGTCAGGTTCATTTTCCAGTTGGCGGCTGCAATTTGTTTTCTCATGATAAGCGCTGCATTTTATAACGTTTCAAAAATATGTTTCAGAATGGAGATTTCAGGCTCCGACAGTTCCTGGCCTTTCAGTTGTTTCCAGTTGGCAATATCCCGTACAGCTTTATCGAATTGATAGCGGGTCCTGTCAACACCCCAGCTGAAACTATCGATCACGCTGGGCAATAGTCCCGCCCCGAACACATTGGAGCTGATCCCGATTACACTGCCGGTGTTGATGGATGAGTTGATAGCAACCCGCGAATAGTCACCCATGATCAGTCCGAACTTATTTCCAACAGGCATGTACGCGGCCGTTCCCGGATTCCATAGTTTGATCTCGCCTGCCGTGTTCTTGATATTGCTGTTGGTACTGCCCGCCCCGAAATTGCACCACTCGCCCACTACCGAATCGCCCAGATAACCGTCGTGCGCCTTGTTGCTGTACCCCATCAGTACCGAATTTTTGATCTCGCCGCCGCCCAGGCAATAAGGCCCGATGGTAGTGGCGCCGTATACCCTGCTGTTCATTTTCAGTACCGCATGATCGCCCAGCACAAATGGTCCGCGCACCGCGCTGCCTTCCATGATCTCGGCATTTTTGCCGATGTAGATCGGGCCGGCTGCCGCGTTCAGGCTGCAATGCTGCAATCCGGCGCCCGGCTCCAGGAAGATCTGTTTGGGATTGATCGCAGCAACGGAAGCGGGTATCGGTTCCGATTGCCGGTTGCGGGTCAGTAATTCGAAATCGGCCCGGATCTGCGCGTCGTTCCACCAGATCATTTCCCAGGGATAAGAAAGACGCCTGGTATTCTCAGACGCTGAAACTGCGTTTTTTAACCCGGTCTCTTTGCTGTCAGATGGTGTTGTTCTGCGGAAGGCGATCTCGCGAAGCCCATCGCAAAGCTCGCAGCCGGCTTTCAGCGACATGATCTCGTTTACCAGCGCGCTGTCAGGCATCAGGGCAGCATCTATCCAGACATGTTCCCCATCAGGCGGCGACTGGTATAAGGGCTGCAGATGAGGTGCAGTAGCCACGAATACCTGTTCTCCCGTGAGCAGCTCCCATCTTTCTTTGATGGAAAGGATGCCGAAACGCAGGGAGGCCACAGCGCGGTTGAGCGTGAGCGGATAAAGATGCGTGCGAAGCTCATTGTCGAATAAGACGATAGCCATGCGCAAACGTACGTGATAGTTGGGAGTTGAGGCGCGTTGGAGTTTGGGGTTTGGTGTTTGGGGTTTGGAGTTAGCCGTCGGTTAAATGTGTGTGTATATGAAAAAATAACTCCAAACACCAAACCCCAAACCCCAAACTATCTCCTAACTTTGCGTCCTCAAATCGTACCACATGAGCCTTGGTTATTTTTCTTATCCCCTCCCCGCCAATGAACCCGTTCTGAGTTATGCACCCGGAAGCCCGGAAAGGGCCGCGCTGAAAAAAGCGTTGGCCGATGCAAAAAAGAAACCGATCGAAATACCCATGTTCATCGGGGGCAAAGCGGTGAAGACCGGAAAGAAAACAGCCATTCATCCCCCCCATGAAACTGCGCATACGCTTGGCTCCTTCCACGCCGGGGAAGAAAAACATGTGCACCAGGCCATCGATGCCGCACTGAAAGCGCGGAAAGACTGGGCGGCCATGAGCTGGGAGAACCGGGCCCATATTTTTCTGAAAGCGGCGGACCTGCTGGCCACCAAGTATCGTTTCCGCATGAATGCGGCTACCATGCTCGGGCAGAGTAAGAATGCATTCCAGGCCGAGATAGACAGCTCCTGCGAACTGATCGATTTCCTGCGCTTCAATGTGCATTTCCTGAGCGAGATCTATAAGCAGCAACCTATTTCTTCCCCCGGCATCCATAACCGTATGGAATGGCGCCCGCTGGAGGGGTTCGTGCTGGCGGTAACGCCTTTCAATTTTACCGCCATCGGCGGCAACCTGCCTACATCTGCTGCCATGTGCGGTAATGTGGTGGTATGGAAACCGGCCAATACCCAGATCTACTCGGCCCAGGTATTCATGCGCATACTCGAGGAAGCAGGACTTCCCGCAGGTGTTATCAACCTGATCTATGTAGACGGGCCCACCATCGGCAAAACCTGTTTTGCGCACCGCGATTTTGCCGGTGTACATTTTACCGGATCTACCGGGGTGTTCAATAATATGTGGAAGACCATCGGCGAGAATGTTGCACGCTACCGTTCTTATCCACGCATTGTTGGAGAAACAGGGGGAAAGGATTTTGTGATCGCACACCGCTCTGCCGATGTGGATGAAGTGGTAACAGCACTGGCCCGGGGCGCTTTTGAATTCCAGGGACAAAAATGTTCTGCGGCATCCCGCGCTTATATCCCCAGCAATCTGGCGGAAGAAGTGAAGACCAAACTTGTTGCGGCCATCAAGTCGATGAAAATGGGTACGGTGGAGGATTTCAGCAATTTCATCAATGCGGTGATCGATGAAAAATCCTTTAACAGCATTACGAAATACATCGACAACGCAAAAAAAGACAAGAAGGCATCTATCCTGGTAGGCGGTAATTACGACAGAAAAAAAGGCTGGTTCATCGAACCTACCGTGATCGAGACCAAAGACCCGAAATATGTGACCATGTGCGAAGAGATCTTCGGCCCGGTACTCACCCTGCATGTATACGATGCCGATAAGTTTGAAGAAACATTGCACCTGGTGGATGAAACTTCGCCGTATGCGCTTACCGGTTCCGTACTCTCCCGCGACCGCCCTGCGGTAGAACTGGCTACTAATGTATTACGCCATGCTGCCGGAAATTTTTATATCAATGACAAACCCACCGGTGCTGTGGTAGGGCAACAGCCATTCGGCGGCGCCCGCGGATCGGGCACGAATGACAAGGCCGGAAGTATGATCAATCTCTATCGCTGGCTCAGCGCGAGGACCATCAAAGAAACCTTCAACCCGCCGGTTAGTTATGAGTATCCTTTCCTGAAGGAAGCGTAACGGCTCGCCGCTGCGGCAATTGAAACACATAGGCACATAGGACAAACTATTTGCTCTATTGAACCTATGTTCCTATGTGTTTAACCGAATTATTTCTTCCAGCTATTATCCTTTTCATTCGCGTCCATAAAGATGCCACCCTTCAGTTCCACTGAACTGATCTCCCTGGAGCCATCGAGCAGTACCTGCGCATGCCAGAGATCTTTTTCCCAGATAGCCGGACTCAGGTGTTTTGTATCGGCCGTACCGTTCGCATAATGGATGATCAGGTCGGCCGGCGCGGGATAGCCGCCGGTATTCTGCAGCAGCACCGTATAACCCTGCCTGGATCTGACCACATTCTGAATACCCAGGTCGATATAGTAATTGCTGAAATACCAGGCATCCCAGAACCAGTTCAGATCGCGGCCGGAAACATCATTGAAAGTGTTGAAAAAATCCCAGGGTATCGGGTGCTTGCCATGCCAGCGTTCCATGAAAGCATGCAGGCATTTGCGGAACAGCTCATCGCCGAGCAGATCCTTCATTGCCAGGTATCCGATCGATGCTTTTCCGTATTCGTTGTTGCCCAGGGCTGCGCCGGCAAGAATATGTCCGGGCGTGATGATAGGCACATCCTCTTCCGCGCGCGCATCATTGATCCAGCCGCGGATCCGGAAATTCTTGTACAGGGCTTCTGCTTTGTCTGCGCCCTGGTCTTCCCTGCCGATCAGCAATTCGAACGTAGTGGCCCAGCCTTCATCCATAAATCCATACCGGGTTTCATTGATGCCCATATAAAACGGGAACCAGGTATGCGCAATCTCATGCTCCGCCACGAATTTGGAGAATGCGGTATCAGGCGTAGAGGTATCGTTCACCATCATCGGGTACTCCATATCGGCATAGCCCTGTACAAGGGTTGTTTTGGGGAACGGATACGGCACACCGGGCCAGTTATTGGAGAGCCAGCTCAATGCATGTCTGCCAAAGCCCACCATCGAATGAAAATCGCGGGCTGTATCATTATAAGCCGACTGCACACTGGCGCGGCGCTGTGTGGTATTGTCGACCACCACGCTGGATCCATCCCATACATAGTGATCGCTGAGGCAAAGCGTAACATCGCTGATATTAGATGCCGTCCATTTCCAGGAATTGACGGCGCGCTGCGCGGTGATCTGTTTCCCGAACAGATCGGCAGCAGTTGCAATATGAATGATCTCATCCGTACTCATTGAGCGCTTCAGGCGGCCGGCATATTCCGGTTGCAATACCTCCTGCGGGTTCTGCAGATCGCCGGTGGCCCAGACAATGTAGTCTTTAGGCACGTTCACCGTAAGGGTATAATCGTTGAAATCATTGTAAAACTCATGCACATCGGTGAAAGGCATCCGGTCCCAGCCCGCATAATCGTCGTACACAGCTACTCTCGGATAGAAATAAGCCAGGAAATAAGTGGTGGAATCGATCATGCCCTCGCGGTTACTTTCCAGCGAGATTTCGTAATGCCAGCTGAAAGCAAGCCGCACCGAATCGTGCGGCAGCAAAGGCCTGGGCAGTTTGAAGGATTGCCAGGTGCCATGCGCTGCCGGGTCTGTCCATCTCGCCGGCGCACCATTTACCCTGAAAGTATCGATATGCATGCCCGATGTGAGATAGTCAGGCGAAGCGTCGCTGAGCCGCAGGGCGCCCGGCCGGTGAATATTCAGCATCAGCCTGATCACGGGGTTGGCCAGGGTATCGGGACTGTTGTTGAAATAAGTGATGGTTTCCTGTCCCCGGATAATGCGATCCGGCGGCATTGCGGTTACCGTAATATCGTAGCGGCCGCTGTTCTGCCAGTACCTGGGTCCGGGGCGGCCATCCCGGGACCGGGTCTGTTTATCGAAAGCCTGTTTAACGTCGCGGGGCATGTACAACTGGCCCTGGCTCAGGGTTGCGGCAAGCACAAGGATAATGGAGATACCGGAACGGATCATCGAACTTGATTTAGCCTGAAATATAGCAAATTTGGAGCCTGCTAAGGTCCAATATTCCATGTGCGGTTTCATCTTTCTTTACCTATATTTGCGGCTCAAAATTGCAGTTGAGTGCCCACTAAATTTTCAAAGGAAACCTACCTCTACTGGTACGAACTGATGCAGATGATCCGCCAGTTCGAGCTGAAAGCAGAAGAAATGTACAAAATGGCGGGTAAGATCCGCGGCTTTTTCCACGCCTATATCGGCCAGGAAGCGATTGCTGCCGGTTGTATGACGGCCACCAATCCCGATGATCCTTTTATCACCGCTTACCGCGATCATGGTCTGGGTCTGGCCAAAGGCATGTCTGCCAATTCCTGCATGGCCGAACTGTACGGTAAAGCTACCGGCTGTTCAAAAGGCAAGGGCGGCAGTATGCACTTCTTCAGTGTGGAACATAAATTTTTCGGCGGACATGGTATCGTGGGTGCGCAGATCGGCACCGGTGCAGGTCTGGCTTTTGCCGAAAAATACAAAGGCACCAGCAATGTGGTACTTTGTTTCTTCGGGGATGGCGCTGCGCGGCAGGGTATCCTGCATGAGACCTTCAACCTGGCCATGCTCTGGAAGCTGCCGGTGGTCTTTATCTGCGAGAACAACAATTATGCGATGGGCACTTCGGTGGCCCGTACCAGCAATGTGATCGATATCTATAAACTGGCCGATGCCTATGATATGCCGGCAGATAAAGTAGATGGCATGACGGCGGAAGCCGTACATGAAAGCGTGGCCCGCGCTGTGAAAAGGGCCCGCGAAGGCGATGGCCCTACCCTGCTGGAGATCAAAACCTACCGCTACAAAGGACATTCCATATCCGATCCGCAGAAATACCGCTCCAAAGAAGAAGTGGATGAATACAAGGAGCAGGATCCGATCACCAAAGTGCGGGCAACCATCCTGCAGAATAAGTTTGCTGCAGAAGCAGATCTGAAAGCCATCGACGACCGTATCAATGCCGTTGTGGAAGAGAGCGTGAAATTTGCGGAAGAAAGTCCATGGCCTGATGAGAGCGAACTGCTCAAAGACGTGTACCTGGATCAATCCTACGAGTTCGATGTCGATTAAACAGCGATCCGATCAAACAACTACCAATTTTTATAAAACCATAGTATGACTGAGAAGCATGTAGAATCAAATGAGGCGCTGGCCAGGGTGCAGGGCTTTTGGGAGCGATTTCAAAAACCGGTACTGATCGCCGTAACCGCGATCGTGGTAATAGTGGGTGGCTGGTATGCCTATAATGAGTATATCGTAAAACCGAAAGAAGAGAAAGCGGCAGACGCCATGTTCAGGGCGCAGCAGTATTTCGCCATGGATTCGTCGAACCTGGTACTGAATGGAGACGGACAGAGCCGCGGGGTTTTGTATGTGATCAACAATTTCAGCGGTACCAAAGAGGCCAATCTTGCCAAATACTATGCAGGCATCAGCTACCTGAAACTCGGACAGTTCGAGAATGCGGTTAAATACCTGAAAGATTTCTCCACCGACGCGAGCCAGATCCAATTGATGGCTTACGGGGCACTGGGCGATGCCTATTCAGAACTGAACAAAAAGGATGAGGCGATCGCAAGCTATCAGAAAGCGGCCGCGGCATTCGACAAAGACGATAACAATTCCTCGGAATACCTGTTCCGTGCGGCGCTGCTGGCAGAAACCACCGGCAACAGTGCAAAAGCACTGGAACTGTACAAGGAGCTGAAAGATAAATTCCCACGCACCGAAAAAGGTTTCCAGGCCGATAAATACATTTACCGCCTCAGCATCGAAAAGAACTAGGAGAGTGTAAACGATGGCTACAAAAGGCAATACATCTGTTAACAAAGGCATCCCTGCAGTGAAGGATGCCTTTGTTGTTATTGTGAACACCGAATGGAATGCAGCCATCGTGAATAAACTTACCGTCGGCGCAAAAAAAATACTGGCTGACGCCGGCATTGGCTGTAAAGTGATCACCGTGCCCGGAGCGGTGGAAATACCTTTTGCCATTAAAACGCATTATGCTTACAGCGAAACGCCGGCCGATGCCTATATCAGCATCGGTGCCGTGATCAGGGGCGATACCCCGCATTTCGACTATGTGTGCAAAGCCGTTACCGAGGGTGTAATGCAGCTCAACCTTTCGCTCGACTCGCCCGTGATCTTTGCCGTGCTTACCGTAGAGAATGAACAGCAGGCAAAAGAACGGACTGGCGGCAAACACGGACACAAGGGCGAAGAAGCGGCCTTCACGGCCATCAAGATGATCGCATTGAACCGCAAACTGCATTAATTTACCTGAGCATGAACGTACAGTTATTCGTCCCCTGTTTTGTTGACCAGCTTTACCCCACTGTTGCGTTCAATATGGTGAAAGTGCTGGAGAAGGCAGGCTGTACTGTCAGCTACAATACGAACCAGACCTGCTGTGGACAGCCGGCTTTCAATGCAGGATTCTGGGGCGAGGCCAAGGATGTCTGTACGAAATTCCTGAAAGATTTTTCCGGCTCCGACTATATCGTGGCGCCCAGCGCAAGCTGCGTGGGTTTTGTAAGGAACTATTACGAAAAAGTATTTGAGAATTCCAGCGACAATACCACCTGGAAAAAAACTTCGGAGCGCATTTATGAATTTTCAGAATTCCTGGTAAAAGTGCTGAAGGTGGAAGACCTGGGCGCCAGCTTCAGCGGCAAAGCCAGCTACCACGACAGCTGCGCCGCCTTGCGCGAATGCAGGATCAGGGAGGAGCCGCGGTTATTACTAAGCAAAGTGAAAGGACTGGAACTGATCGAAATGAACGATGTGGAGACCTGCTGCGGATTCGGCGGCACTTTCGCCGTAAAGTTCGAGCCCATCAGCATTGCCATGGGAGATCAGAAAGTA
>JAFBAN010000002.1 GCA_019247775.1 Chitinophagaceae bacterium
CCGACCTTCGTCCGGTAGCCCCGCTGCAACTGCTCGATGATCAGCGACAACTGGTCCGCCCGGATCTGCGCCTTCAGCCCCGTTTTTTCCAGCGCCCGCTCGACATCATATCCGTAACTGTCGAAATACCGTCGCACGCGAAACCGCTCCGGCGACTCTTTCCGCTCAAGGTCCAGCTCCATCCACACTTTGCGGCCCGAATGTTCATTTTTGCCCGCGTAGTCCGCATATATGGGCCGTCCCGCCAGAAGGTGCCCCGCCTGCAGGAAACTGGTGTTAAGATGACCCGACTGCCGGATTTGGAAACTGTGGCTGCGTTTCTCTTTCCCTACCGTCAGAGTCGCCAAGTACCGGTTGAAGAACCAATAGTCCTCTTGTTTACCCCGGCCAAAATATAAATCTGCCTCCAGCACCCCGTCCCTGTCTTCCTCGTGTACCGCCTGCAGCACGAATGTCTCTTCTCCGGCCTCCATTTTTTCCTGCAGCGATCCGAACAACCCTTCCCCAAACCCGGTAAAACGCAACTGGTTCATTAAAAACTTCAAATTGTCTGCTTTCATAACGACTGGTTTTAGAATCCAAATCTACCAGCCCACCTATGTCCCGTTGTTTCGACAAGTCGAATTCTACTGATTAATTCGACTTCTCGAATCCATACAACCCAATCCTGTCACAGCTTTGCCTCAACAAAACATCCCATGACCAGGTATTCCCAATTCATTCTAGCCTTGCTACATGTATTCCTGTGCTGGCATCTCACGGTATGGATACTCCAGCTATCGGTTCCGGCTCATTGGTTTGGCTATTGGTTGCTGTTCTGCACCACCTCGGTCTGGTGGCATGCCCCCTTTGTCAGGTTGTTCATGAACATTCGAAAGCCATTTTCTGAAGAGAAGGCGGTGCTGATGCCTCTGTTTAACGAGCTGTGCCTACGGTCCGGTGACACCCGCAAATACAGAATCCTAATCGCTGAAAAGCCGGGTATTGGCGCTTTTGCCTTCGGTACAAATATCATTGCAATCAATAAGCCCTGCCTGAAGGAGCTTAGACCGGACCAACTCGCAGCCATCCTGGCCCATGAAATTGGTCACCACCAGACCTGGGATCCTGCCGCCGGATTTTGTATCAGTACTTGTTCCAAACTTCCGTTTATTATCATGCGCGTCTTTCACCGGAACAAGGTAAGAGTGATGCTAACTGGCCTGATGACCTTGCTCACTGGCATGTTGGTTTATTATGTACCCGCAACCTCAGAGAACGCGGCGCCACTTCTTCTCGCCTGCCGACTTTGGCTATCCTTGGTAAGCATTGTCTATTGGAACCTGCTCTTTTTGTTCCTCTACCGCATCGACGGCCGCTACACAGAATATCGCCAGGACGCTTGTGCCCAACGTTTAGGCTACGGCGCCGCTCTTGTCACTGTCTTAAAAGGATTTATTACAAAAGAATTCTCTGACGTGCGTCCCTGGTCTGTCATCTATTTCGGCACACATCCGATAACGCATAGTCGAATCGCGAGATTGGAAGAACTCGAAGAATCATCCGGTGCAGGTTCATCCCTGTATGCGCATTCTGCCTCGAAGGGTACTCAGGTAAGTTTCGTTGACACCGAGATAACTGGCAAGGTATTTTGAAGGAACCCGCTGCAGCAATTGCGGAAACTGCTCCTGGAGGTACTGGTAACTTTCCTCAGCCTTCTTATAGCGGATTGCACGTAACTGCCGGATCGCTTGCACATAATATCGCTCGGTTAATTTACGTCCGTGATGATTGAACGCAGGAAATCGTTCATACAGATAGTCAAGCTCTTTACGCGGAATGCTCACAGTAACAGTTGGCTCCAGCGCCTGTATAAATTCATGTGATGGCTGGGCCTCAAAATACGACTCAACGCATATGGCCAAATCTCCTTCCATCAAAAACCAGCTCGATATTTCTTTTTCCGCCTCGCCGATTTTTGAACGCGCATCCGAAAATATCCGCACCAGCCCCTTCGCGATAAAACTCATACGTTCCGCTGCCTCTCCGACCTTCAGGATAAAATCCTTAGGCCCATATTCGTGCACCACGAGCAGCGGCATCAGCGCTGCCTCAATCCCTTCCGGCAAGGGCCCTACCGAGCTAAGCAGCCCGATCGCCATCCGGCAATATTCATCCCTTTCCCTGGCTTCCATGCATTAGATATATGTTACAAGTTACCGAATCAACCCAACAAAAGCACTGTGGCTATTGCGGCCGATCGCTTGATCCGCTAAAAGGCCGCGCCGACCGCCGCTACTGCGACGAACGATGCCGTTACAACAAGCACAACCGCGACAAACAGCAGCGCGACCCCGAAGTCGCCCGCATCAACAAAATTCTCCAAGATAATCTGGTCATCCTGACCCGATGTCATGCCGACAAGCAGGTTCCTGTTTACGACCGGCAAACACTGCTGCGCCTTGGCTTCAGTTTCGATTACTATACGATGGTTAAAGGCGACTATTTCTTCTGTTATTACTACGGCTACACCAACGCTCGCAAAGAAAACCATATCCTCATTGTAAAAGGGTTTGACGACATCGTACGCAAACCCTAGTCGACTCCCTTTTATCCGTGTTACACGAGTAATACTCATAACTACACGCGTAACACTTTGTTTCTGCATCGCCTTGAAGAAAACTTTGCCTTTACCAACAATCAGGCAAATGAAAACGAGGAACAAGGTGGAATTAATCGGCTACCTCGGATCCGATCCCAAGGTCGTCGCAATGTCTCACGGAAAAAGCAAAGTAACTCTCCGGCTCGCTACCGATTTCTACTATCGGGACGATAAAACTAACCTGCACCGAGAGACCACCTGGCATGAAATAACCGTCTGGGACAAGCTTGCAGAAACGGTAATAGGCAACTTTATCAAAGGCAGCCATGTGCTGGTCGAAGGCAGGATCGAATATCGATCCTTTACTGACATAAAAGGCCGCATCCATCACAACGCGCAGGTTCGCGCCACCACCTTAATAAACCTAGATCGATAAAGCCATGAAAAAGCACAATAAGTTCAACTATCATCAGCCGCGGAAAATATCCACCTGGGGCTTCAGTTTTGATTCCTTAACCGAATTGAAATACGCTATCTCTATCATGGAAGAATACGCTTTTCTCCGTGCTCCTGTATCGATTTATTATCATCCCGGAACATTGATCACACTCGATCAGGTCCGACGCTGTCACTTACGCTATACGCCTGACTTTCTAATCCGCCATAAGCGGACCCACAAGGCTTTCCTGGTAGAAGTCAAACCCCGCGCCTTCGCCGGCCACCCCCAACTTGACCTTAGGCGAAAAGTTGCGGAAAATTATATCTCCCGCAAGCGACTTGACTGGCAATTCAAAGTGGTGTACGACGACGAAATTTCCTTAACCGAGGAGCAACTTATCGACTTCGAAACCTGCGCAAAATTGCGCTCGAAAAAAGACATCGGCATGTGGCTCAAAGAATACCAGCACCGGATGACGATCCTGACGGAATTATCTATCCACTCGTCGCCTACTTCTCTCACTGAATTCGTGCTGTCAGGTTCAAGCAGTAGGCAGGCGACGCTTTGGTAAGCAGAGGCGCCAGATTCCTGTAGGTCACCACGAAGATTTCTTATCAACCCCTCCATTGGTATTGAGAGGGGATTGATAAGAAATCTCCTGTATTAATCATTAAAATTTTAATAAACATGTCACACCAGATTCATTTCAACGAAGCGACCAATCAGCACAGCTTTTTCTCTGTAAAAGAAAAGCCCTGGCATGGTCTGGGCAAGATCGTAAGCGATTATCCAACCAGTAAAGAGGCGCTTGTCTTCGCAGGTTTGGATTATACGGTCGAGAAGCGTCCGATGTTCACTTATGACAACGAAAACCAAGCTGCAAACGAAGCGACCGGCATTAAAATCCCGGAGATTCAGGTCCCAGACTATTATGCTACGATTCGCACCGACAATGAAACGGTGCTGGGCGTAGTTGGCAAAGACTATGAAGTAGTCCAAAATATCGATGCTTTCTCCTTCTTCGATTCTATCGTAGGTAGTGGGGATGGTATCTTGTATGAGACCGCCGGGGCGCTGAACAAAGGCGAGCGTATCTTCATTACCGCAAAGCTACCGGGTTATATCCGAGTTGGTCACGATGACCTGACGGAGAAATACCTGTTTTTAACCACCTCTCACGACGGATTCGGGAGCATTACTGCCGCCTTTACGCCGATCCGGATCGTATGCAACAACACGTTAAACGCTGCTCTCCGAAACCATAGCCACGCAGTCAAAATTCGTCACACTTCGAATGCTAAAGAACGCCTTGCCCAAGCACATAGGCTAATGGGCATGAGCGACAATCTCGCCCACGAAATGGAAGCAATTTTCAACCATTGGACCCAGGTCCGGATCACGGACAAACAGGTGCGCAAATTAATCGAGGCTGCATTGGTTCCCAACAAAGAAGCGCTTCAAAAAATGCAGGCGGGCGATCTGGAGCAGGTATCCACCTATTACCAGAATATGTGTGATACCGCCTACACTTATGCCATGAGCAACCCGACCCAGTTGCATACAACTACCGCCGGGACACTTTTCGGGGCTTATAACGGTGTGACAGGATACTTCCAGAATATCCGCAAATACAAGGACAACACCGCCAAACTGAAGTCACAATTGTACGGGGGTCTGGCACAACAAAGAAGCCAGGCTGCATTCGAGCTGTGCAGTCAATTTGCAAAGGATATTACCATCTTTAATTAATCACTCAGGCGGGAACTCCAAGGGTTCCCGCCTTTAATTAATTCTCATGTATATCACAGACAATACCGGCCGGCAAATCAAGGTTACAGATTTGGACGCCGCACTCGCTCAGGCTGAGCTATTCGCTCAATATTTTCATGAAGACAAAGCGTTCAGCGATTTCGACGAATTGCAGAAGTCATACTGGCTCGATATTATCGCAAAATTGAAGGAATTAAAATCCGCATAGTAGCGACTATTTCAGCCGTAAATACTCTTTAGAATTGGCCCAAAGTTTCCCGAGCACCAGGGCCGGTCATCAACACAATGAACCAATTTTTGATTCTTTGTATAATCGCCACCCTTCAGGTGGTAATTTTATATTCCTATTCAAGAAAGGCGCCTCACCAGCACCGGCAAGATGTACAAACGTTGCACGTTTGGGTTTATGGGCACTCACTCGGAACTCGTTTGTGCTAGATGTGAAAATGAAAATGATGAAGAAGGAAAAAAGCGTAGTCCGCAACAAATGGGTAACCGTACGCCTGAACGATGCAGAGCATCAAAGGCTGGAACAGAACAGGCGACGGACCACCGAAAAAACCAACAGCAATTACTTACGCAAGCTGGCATTACAGGAACCAGTTACCAGGTATGTTCGCAACCAGTCGATAGATGAACTGACAGCAGCAGTCATTGGAGTAAAAAATGAGATCAATTTCATCGGCCACAATTTCAATCAGGTCGTGCACAAGTTGCATACAATTGACCGTATCGCGGAATTCCGCAATTGGGCCCTTCAGTACGATTTGACTCGCGAACACATACAGGTCAAATTAGTCAGCCTGCTTTTACACATCGATCAAATGCTTTCACAATGGTCGCAAAAATAACCATGCCTATAACCGTAAATCGGGCACTTAACTACAACGAAAAGAAAGTGGAAAAAGGGAAAGCCAAGTGCATTGGCGAAGGAAACATGTTGTTGCCGGTCCCTTGTATGAATTTCTACCAGAAGCTGGATGTGTTTCAAAGCAGGAATGAACTGAACGAAAGAGCGCGAACCAAAACCATTCACATTTCCTTGAATTTTGATCCCTCAGAAAACCATTCCACGGAAAAGCTTAACAGAATCGCATCGGCCTATATGGACCGCATTGGCTTTGGCGAACAACCTTATCTGATTTATCAGCACCTCGATGCAGCCCATCCTCACATTCATATTTTAAGTACGACTATACGGGCAGATGGATCACGCATCAATACACACAACCTCGGTCGGAATCAATCCGAAATCGCACGCAAAGAGCTGGAAGAGATATTCGCACTGGTTCCTGCTTCGAAGCAAGAGAAGGTGATAGAATATATGCTTCGCCCAATTGAAATATTAAAAGCCGAATATGGCTACTCAGAGACCAGGCAGAGTATCGCCAATATCGTTACGCAGGTTATTGACACGTATAATTTCATTTCTTTACCGGCATTTAATGCGGCCCTGAGCCAGTTTAATGTGATAGCAGATGAAGGAAAAGAAGAGGGTATTATAAGGCGTAATAAAGGCTTGCAATACCGTATGCTTGATGCAGGCGGGAACAAGATCGGAGTTCCTATCAAGGCCAGCGCCCTGCCTGGCAAGCCGACCCTGACTTCCCTGGAATGTAAATTCGACAGAAACCGGAAGAACCGGCCGCCAGTACTAACGGCGTTAAAAAGCACTATCAACACAGCCCTCGCAAAAAAGCCTCGAGATATTCATCATCTGAAACGACAGCTGTCCAGTGACCAAGTAGCAACTATCCTAAGAAAAAACGAGTCGGGTCTTATCTATGGAATAACATTTATAGATCAGGTGAATCGTTCCGTAATCAACGGTTCCGAGCTGGGAAAACCATATAGCATTGCAGGGCTCGCAAAACGGCTTGAGCAAGTAACAGGTAAACACAATGAGAGCTTCGTACATGGTCTTTCCGCTCAGCCCCAAGACAACATCGAACTGGACCTGTTGGATTCGTTACTCAAACCCGAATGGGAACAGGAATCTACGCCACATGAATTGAAAAAGCGACGCAAACAACAAAACGACAACCACAAATCATAAAACGGAAGCATGTCAACGGGTGAGAACGAACAGGGGTTGAGAAAAATAATCGATTTATCAAGATTGATGAGTCTCGTCTTACTTGGACTCCATTTCTACTTTTATTGCTACAATGCTTTTAAACAATGGCATTTAGTTAACGCCTTGACAGGCCGATTACTTCTTAATCTACAGAACACCGGACTATTTACCTCGCTTTCCTATTCTAAATCAGCCTCCCTGCTATTTCTGCTTATTTCATTACTGGGAGCAGATGGCAAAAAAGAACCAGGCAAGAATCCACGCTCTTCCATTTCAGGACTCATTTTTGGAATTCTCTTGTTTTATGCGGATGTATTGCTGTTAGATCTGCCTGTTTCAATGATGGGCCGCGCCGTGGCTTACATGCTTTGCTCTGTGATTGGATTTCTGTTGATTTTATCCTTCGGCCTTAAACTGAATCGACACATTCGTATACAATTTTCCGGCGACATATTTAATGCGGATAACGAAACGTTTCCCCAGGAGGAGCGCCTGCTGGATAATGAATACTCCTTTAGCTTCCAGGCTAAATACCAGTTAAACGGTGAGCAACGCTGCAGCTATGTCAACATTATTAACCCATTTCGCGGCCTTCTGATCACTGGAAGTCCTGGCGCCGGTAAGTCCTGGTTTATCATCCTCCCGATGATAAAGCAGCAGCTACAGAAAGGATATACCATGTTTATCTATGACTTCAAGTATGATGACCTTTCGAAAGCTGCTTATAACTGGCTATGCAGGTATGAAAAGAACTTTGTCCACAAGCCGTTCTTTTACTCCATCAATTTCGATGATCTCCGTTGTTCCCACCGCTGCAATCCCTTGCAGCCTGAAGGAATGGCGGATATTACTGATGCTATTGAATCAGCACGATCAATACTCCTGGGTCTAAACCGAGACTGGATTACCAAGCAAGGGGACTTCTTTGTGGAATCCCCGATTAATTATGTAACAGCCATTATCTGGTACTTGCGAAAATACGAAGACGGTCGGTTCTGCACACTTCCACATGTTATTGAACTCATGCAGGCAGAATACAAGGAGTTACTACCGGTACTTAATTCGCAGCCAGAGATCGAAGTCTTTGTCAACCCTTTTATAACCGCCTATCAGAACAAGGCAACGGATCAACTTGAAGGGCAGGTCGCCAGCGCCAAGATTGGTATGGCCCGCCTATCTTCTCCACAGCTATACTGGGTATTATCAGGCAACGACTTTACACTTGACATCAACAACCCTTATGAACCAAAACTGTTATGCCTGGGAAACAATCCCGAAAAGAAAACAATATATGGTGCTGTGCTATCCTTATATATTTCACGGCTACTTCGCAGTATCAACAAGAAAGGAAAACTCAAATGTTCGCTCGTCTTTGACGAATTTCCTACCATAGTAGTCAACAACGTGGATGACCTTATCGCAACTGCGCGTAGCAACAAGGTGGCGACTACTCTAGCAATGCAGGATTTCAGCCAGTTAAAAAAGGACTACGGTAAGCACGCGGAAGTGATTACTGATATTTGTGCCAATGTGATCAGCGGCCAAGTAAGTGGTGACACAGCAAAATCGTTGTCCGAACGTTTCGGCAAAATATTGCAGCAAAGAGAGACGATATCAGTTAACAGGCAGGATACATCCACGAGCTATGCACAGCATCTAGAAAACGCCGTTCCTGCATCAAAAATCTCTTCATTATCCTCCGGCCAATTTGTAGGTGTTGTCGGCGATAACCCGGATGAACGGATAAGCTTGAAAATGTTCCATGCAGAAATCATAAATGATGCAGTCGAAATGAGTAAGGAACTTGCATCCTTCAAACCCATCCCGCAGGTCTACGATATTACCGAACAGGAAATCATGGACAATTACTTTCAAGTGAAATACGATGTCCGTAACATTCTGGACAAGGAAATTGCGGCCCTAATCAAACAACAAAAATCCGGCAACGGTCACGCTTGATCAGTACGCACTTAAACCACAAAACTTCTTAATATTAAAGAAGAGGTCTTCGATCGCCTCGCCGGAAAGGCTAGCAATATAATTGCCTTTTTTCATGATTTCTGCATTCCAGCATTTGTCGGCGCCTGACCACCAGACCCGTCCTAGCACACCCCACGCTGTGCACTCCGAATAAACCTGCCGCCCTTTAATACTGTCAACAACTGTATAATTAATTCTGCCATCAAAACCGATAGCCACCTGTGATGGGTGACACTTGAAATAGTGGGGTATCCTGGAAGCAGAGCTCAACTTGAGTAAGGGTTTAGGACAAAGCTAAATGTTCATGTGACCCTTGGCGCAACCAATATAGTTCCTGAGTAAACGTTGTCGGAAAGTTGTGACTAAAAATATGCTTGCTTGAATAGCCTGTTTTTCCTTGTCAAATCCCCTCCGGTTTGTAAGGGGATATTGCCAAGAAAAAACAATGACTGGAAGAAATGAAGATTGCATCAATTCAAGATGTGCCTGATGTAACCGGCCAGCAGACGGCCGGCACAGTACTTGTTTTTACTTCAATATTTTGAATAACTTTGTAGTATCACAGTTCTTTCTTCGAGGTGGACATAAGGTGGACAGCTTTTAAGTGCCTTCTAACTCATTGACTTTCATATAGGAATCGGATAAGGTTCGATTCTTGTCGGGACTACTTAGCTCATCATTTTGGTGGGCTTTTTTATTGGCGGGGACCGAAGTTCAATGGATAGAATATCCCCACAGTATCTCCATTTCAACTGGGGAATGGGACCCTCCGCCGCGAATGGAGGCCCTATCAATAATGGTTTTTATGATACCTTAGCACCAGATGCCAAGGAATATAGATATTTTTCAGCATGTACTCTTTAATATCCATCATTGATACTATGCGGAAGTCTCTTTATATTTTGATATTGCTTTTATGGATTTCTGCATCTTATTCCTGCAAAAAAACCGTGGACTCGGGATTTCCCTTGGTTATTGTACTGGAAAGCCATCTCACTGATGGCCCGTGGCGCTTCATATCGGCTACAACTAATTTCGCTAACGGGATTCAGTCAAGGTATGCAGGCACTGGTATGGATTCTGTTATCTTTCGGAATACAGCCTTTCGCCTCCTTGGGCAAATGGGTTATCGGATACAGTACTATGTACGAGTATATCCGACTATCTGATGGTATTTAAGATAAAGGTGTCAAACAGTACTGGCGAAGGATTTGAGGTCGATTCACTAAAAAAGATCGAGTTTTGGAATCCGTGAGCAACAACTATTTCCGCATTTGCGTCGCCTTCCTCCTGGTTGCGGCAACGTTGCCACTAAATGCACAAAAAGTATTTGACTGTTCAATTGATCTGAAAGAAAGATTGCAGAATCAAAAAATGTTGGGACACCTTACAGCAGTCAGTGACTCTAGCGTGACTATTCGTATTTCAAATGGTGAGAACATCATAATGTGGAAGGATATTCGGCGTATCAGATTTCGAAAACACAATGGATTTTCCAGAACAGCGCTGCCGATCATTCTTGGTGAATCAGCTGCGATTGAGGCTGCCTTTCAGATCAGGAATGCTTCAATGCATCCCCACCACCTATCTCAATTGGCAGGATAGCCGTCAACATGGCCACTTCTGCGGTACCGGGGATCATTATCTATTTTGCGACAAGGGATCGATCATTCAGGATCAGCTCCTATGAGGATTTTAAGAACTTTAAATCTCACGCACAGAAATATTTAGCACGGTAATAAGGGAGGCGTCAGGTTAGTTTCCAATTCCGTGAGCACTAAAAAAAAGAAGGATCGTAACTGAGCATTACGATCCTTCTTTCGAATTACCTGATTGCAAATTACCTAGCGCTTGATCAGTTTTTTAGAATAGCTCCTTACACCATCAGTTACCGTTACAATATAGGTACCCCTTGCCAGTCCGGAAATATTGACATCAAATTGACTCCGCTGTAGCAGCTCGGAACGTTTGACAACCCTGCCGTTAATATCTGTAATTTTTAAAACAGAACGCTTGAGGGTTAAGGCAGAGGGAACTCTGCCTGTAAAATGATTTCCTGCAGGGTTGGGATAAATGACGAGGTCACTTGTCTTTTCCTCTGTCGGCACACCACTCCTGGTCATTACCGCCAGCCCTCCGGAGCAGTTATCGTCAACGTACAGGTTATAAGTTGCCGTACTGGCTGTTCCGTATCCACATGCATTTTTGGCCCTGGCATATATCTGATAATAGCCGCCCGTTCCAAAATACACGCCCTGCTCTTCCAACCAGCCATTGGCATCGATTACCGTTGAAGGGCTGATGCCCCATTCAAATGATGTTACATTGTATGTGTCCGCGGAAATAATTTGAAAATTATTGCCAAGCGAGTTCGTACAGAATGTATGATTTTCGGTGTACCAAAGCGGATCAATATAAAAACTGAGCGTAGGTCCGCCAACACCGATCACCCGTTCCACTGTTGACGTTACTCCGCAAGCATTATTCAAAACCGCGGTAAGCGTAACACTGCCGTCACCCACATAGCTCAGTGTGGCCGTATTTCCACTGGTAGAAAGCGACGCTACTCCTGACGATGGCGTGATCGACCAGTGGTCTAAAGACATTCCGGAAGGCAGGGTGGGCAGCGTATAGTTCTGAGGCCCGGTGCAAAAACTGGAGGGGCCCGAGGGCGCGAGATCGGTAGCTGGTACGAGCGTAGGCATCGAAACAGTATTGCTGTTTGCCGGATCAAGCCAGTCTTTCAATCGTGAGCTGGAAGTACCATTGCCATCCCACGATGCGTTGAATCTGCCCCCGTATTTGGTAAGGTTATAGCAATCATCTTCAGATTGGACCAGCTGCCCGTAGTGTTGGCCTATGATCTTATGGTCCTGGTTGAAATACGGGGCACCGGAACTGCCGCCATTGGTAGTTCCATAGTCAACGCCCAGCTGCCAGAGCTGTACTGCGTCAACCACAGTTTTGCTGGGCGCTGAAACATCCGTGGTGATCTTCATGACATCCCCGGCAGGATGGTGTATAATGACGGTCGAGGAGTTGGTCGTAGAATCGCGTGTCCACCCTGCATAGTTGATGCCTGACATGGCATCCGGTACCTGATCCATCTCCAGGAGGGCGAAATCTGAATGGGATTCACTGGCCCTCAAAGTGGAGCCGAAAAACGTCATCCAGTGATACCCATCTACCGTCGGGCTGCATTGAAAACTCATATAGTTAAAGGAAAATCGCCATTCCGATACATCCGCGCCTTGAAGGCAGTGATTGGCGGTGAGAAAATATGCCTTTAGATCATTGCATACATCATTGATCAGGGCACCGGTGCATACAATGTCGCCATCTCCGCTTAATATTAACGCGACCGTATTACGCTCCTTTTCCCAGGTGGAACCCGCACACATGACATTGATATTACAGGATGAAGAACTGCCATAGCCGTATATCTGTGTAATACCATAGGCGACATTCCTGACATGCAGTTTCAATGACTTTTTATCTATAGTTTTTACCTTGATCTCCATGGTCAGCTCATCGCCCTTGTAAACGAAAGTGCCCCACACATTTTTGGAATTATTTTCCCTGGCTGTAATAGGGCCGGTAACCATTTCGCCGTCTTTGTTATAGATATACATCTCTGCATTCGCCGGAATAAAAAACTTGTCAAAGTTGATACTGAGAGATTTGGCGCCCGCTGAGGTAATGGTATATTTACCGTAAGACATGTCCCCAGTAGTGACCCATGACGCAAGGTTGACGATATCCAGGTTTACCTTAACAGGCTCTGCGATGCGCAGCGGTTTAATATACCTGGACGCCTTATCATCCAAGAGCTTCTTTTTATAAATTTTCGGATCAGGTGGTGTGATGATTGA
Organism: Chitinophagaceae bacterium; assembly: GCA_019247775.1. Taxonomy (GTDB): domain Bacteria; phylum Bacteroidota; class Bacteroidia; order Chitinophagales; family Chitinophagaceae; genus Sediminibacterium. Next base: position 12,720 of record JAFBAN010000002.1, read on the forward strand.
TTTTTTTGCCGCGTATTCACGGTTAAAAAAGCCGCGTGCTGAGATCGGGCGTTTGTTTTGCTGCGTCGTTTTTACCTGGGCGCTGACGAGGGTCGAGATCGCGAGGATCACAAATAGTAAACAGGGTTTCATATGGTGCTGGTTTTAGTGTCAAAGTCTATAATGCAGAGACAGCGTTAGGCCAACAGCAATACTTGGGGTATAGGACTCTTTGGTGTTTTCTTCAAAAATGGCATCTTTTCGTAGGCGCATGATGACTGGAACGACCAAGCCACATCCGACAGAAACCTTAGATGAAACGATTCGGTTGATACCCGTGCTTACATCCAGCATGTGCCCGAATGAAATACTTTTACGATTGATCTGCGGCGGTTCTGGATTTTTCACCGGGTATTTTTGACGGATACTATGCAGATAATGATAAGTAATGTCGCCAGTGAAAAAATAACCGCCATGAGTTTTACCTTGATAACCCAGGCCAGCAATGAGTTCAATACATTGGTAACTATACCCGCTTGTCGTGTAAAACGGCTGGTAGATACTCACGGAATAATCAACTGGCCTGTTGATTCCAAACACCTGATTGAAGTACCCAATGCCGCCAATCGCAAAAAGATCTTTTGAAACAGGATGGTTATAGGAAATTTCTAACCCTGTGCTTATGCCATTACCAGATATCTGACGTCGTGGTCCGATGACGTTCGTGATGGTAGTGTTGTTCCAGATAACAGGTATGGCAATACTAATGCGGTCAGATGTTAGCTGACCTTCTGCGCAGACCGAGATCAACACACAAACAATAGCTGATACATTGCACTTCATTACAAGGCTTGTTTAGTACGTATGTTAAAACAATGCTATTACCAACAGACCATAACCAGGCCAGGCGCCTCTCGATTTGGCGGCACTTACTGCCATAAAATCAAGCGATACAGTTGGCCTAGGGGGAGAACATCAGGCCAAACGGGGAGAGGCAATAAAACTAAACATTTCGTTTTGAAAACACAAGGGATCAGTCTGGTTTTTTTGAAATAAAATCCGGCAGTGATTTGCTACGGGGAATCTCTCCCGCCAATGATTGGCATCATCCGCCAACGATCCACACACTAAACAAGGCCTCTCAGCGTCGGCTTCGAGACCTCGAAAAGGTTTAATAAGAAATGTCTTGATACTTGAAAAATATACCAGCAAGTACTAGGCTTTTAAATCATAGGCCTCTTTAAGCCATCCCAAAAGCTCCTTATCAATGGCATTGGGGCTATCTATCTTAATGGTATGATGGAACCTGTTTGCAGACGCCTGTTCCACTTTAGACACCCTGGACGAAATTAGCTTTCGTTTTAGATGAACTTCCAGGGTAATATAATCCTTCCGGGTATAAACGCCGGCAAAGCCAAATCTATTACCCAAGTGAATACTGGTCTTTTTGGGATCGATTTTCAGACTTCCGAATTTCTGCAATTCGCTTATGAGCTTTTCGTACATATTCGTAACGACCGGATCTTTACCCTGAAGATGATCAAGTTCATTGTATTCCATATAGAATAGGATTAACAACCCTAATTTACAAAAAACCTGGCTGTGCCGGTCCAATCCTGCGACTCCTGTCTGGTCCGTTTCACCAAAATTCAAAAAAAAATTGGGTAACTCAAAAGTTTCCTATTACATTTGGGTAACCTTAAAGTTACTTAATATGAAAAAAGCGATCCGACACACATTCCGGTTTACCCAATCCCCGGCAGAAGTATGGGAATACCTGACAAATCCCGACCTGATCGAATTATGGCTGATGAAGTCCGACTTCAAACTGGAGTTGGGTCATAAATTCCGCTTCATGGGGGGATGCAACCATGAAGATGCAGACTCAAGAGAAGCGGCTTCCTGCGAAGTACTGGAGATCCAGCCCAATGCACGGCTGGTGTATTCGTGGGTTACCAGCTCACTGAACGATGAGAAACCCTATACTTCCACCGTTACCTGGACGCTGAGGCCGGATGCGGACGGAACGGAACTGCAACTGCTGCACGACGGCTTTATGGCCATCGAAGACCTTTCCGCCCACAACGATGGCTGGACAAGGATCGGAAACAAGCTTGCCGAAAAATTAAACGCCCTTAGCTATGAGTGCACCCAGGCTTGATGTATTTCAGGTGATCGCCGACCCCAGTCGCCGTCAGATGATGCAATTATTGTCGAAGAGCTCAATGACGATAAACAGGCTCGCGGAAAACTTCGATATGAGCCGCCCGGCTGTATCCAAGCATATCAGGATCATGCACGAGGCCGGCTTTATTTCCATCACAGACATTGGCAGAGAACGCTACTGCACTTTAAAGCAGGATGGCTTCAATGAACTCCAGCAGTTCATCGACTACTTCGACAAATTCTGGCTGAACAAGCTGGGCAAATTACAGGCACTGCTCGATAACAAAACAAAAAGAAATTAAACCATGGGAGATTTTACAACTACGATCGTCGTAGACCAAACGCCGGCAGAGGTATTCGCAGCTATTAACAATGTAAAAAGCTGGTGGCAGGGAGATATCGAAGGCGGATCAGATAAACCGGGCGATGAGTTTTGCTACCGCATGAAAGACTTTCATTTTTCAAAGCAAAAAATAACAGAATTCGTACCGGAAAAGAAAGTCGCATGGCTGATCACCGATAGCAAATTGACCTTTGCAAAAAACCAGACCGAATGGACGGGTACAAAGATCATTTTTGATATTTCAACGGTGGACGGTAAAACCCAGCTTCGCTTTACGCATGAAGGACTGGCGCCCGGGTTCGGGTGTTATGGGGCCTGTTCAAATGCATGGACCGCACTCGTTCAACAGAGCCTGCACAGCCTGATAACGACCGGTAAGCCGAAGAGGGCATTTTAATAGCTTTTTAGCTGTCAGCTCTTTTTATCCAGTTAGACGCATTCATTAATAAAGCAAAGCCAACAGCTAAAAGCTGACAGCGGCCTATACATTATCCGGCAAAACAATATCCACAACCCTTCTCCTGTGCCCTGCCCAGCGCCCATAAACCAGAAGGAACCAGGTTAAAGCCAGGCAGTACGCCGGATAAAAAATCTTTTTTCACCATATCCCCATCGAGGTTCATCTTTGCGGCGATCGTATGGGCGTTTACGGTAAGCGCCGCATCGCATACGCAGAATATAACGCCGCTGCTTTGGAGTTCCTCAATGCCGATGGGCACGGGACCAAGTCCCGGCACCTTGAATTCACCCTCGTTGGTCTTCCACATTGGATTACGCAAGGCCGGGCTGCCGGTACGATGGTCGCTGACGCCGAAAAATTCGCCGAATTTATATTTTTCCCAAAGCCTGTCTTCCATAGCATAAGGAATGCCGTCATGACGCAGAACAACGACGGAGTTGATCTCATTTTCCGGGGTGCCGGTAGCCTGGTTGGTGATTAAAAACACTTTCGGCCAGGCAAAGGCAAAAATGCCATGGGGTTTGGGAACATCGAATACCATTTTGTGTTTCCCGGTTATTTTGGCGGTCCAGTCGTCCGGAGCCGCTGCAGATCCGGCGGCCTGGAGACCCTGCTGATTCACCAGTATGGAAAGGCCCAGTGCGCCGGCCATTTTGCCTAAGAAACTGCGTCTATGGTTGTGATCGATAGTGCTCATGTGCGTAGATTTTGGTGATTGATAATCTCAAGGATAAACAATCCCCGCTTGTTTTGCAAGCACAAATGCAAATTTATCCGCCACAAATACCAAATGATATTGTTGCGTACACAACAGGGCAGCAGCCAGCCCAGTATCCGCTCTGCGGCAGACCCTTTGGGCAGACGCGGTACTGCGCCTGGAGACAAGTTTAGATAAGGTTTACGTCTTGTTGCCTATTGCAACTCTTCACAATCAAAACGGTGCGTTCTCAGCACATCCATTATTTGTGAAATAATATTTACTTCACTGTCAATACGCAATATCTTATCGCAATCATCCAGATCAAAATTCCATTTTGCTTCCGGCAATATCCGGTCGATATGCGGCTTAAGTTTCCGGGCCTGACTGCTTGTTTTGACCGATGTTCTGAAAACGTAGATCATTTTTTCGAAAGCGTTGCCAGCAGGGCGTCCAGGTTGTGCAATGATGCGGTAAATCCAAGTTTGAACCCTTCAAGTATCCTTTCCATACGTTCGAAGGATTCATTATAGATCATGATCTTCACCGTTGTTATCCCATCGCGCTCGCTGAAATTGTAATCCCATTCCGAACCAGGCAGTTCAGGATTCTCATCCTTGTCTGCAAACGCGTTCGACATCTGGAAATTTGTTTTCGGCGTGATGGAATTATACCGCTGGATGGCCCATTTTTCGGTGCCGTCGGGAGCTATCATCGCATAAAACCTTTTCCCGCCAACTTCGAAATTCATGTATTTCGTTTTCGCTTTCATTGGCGCCGGCGCCATCCACTGATCAAGGAACTCTGCTTTGGTAAACGCGTCCCATACAAGCGGGAGTTCGGCTGCGAATTCCCTTGTAATAAATACTTTCCTTGCCTCTTTGTCAACGGTAAAATCGAATAACAGGTCGTTGCTCATTTTTTTTGTTTTTTTATGGTTGCTAATACGTTATCAAGTTGATTGAACCGGGTTTCCCAGATTTTCCGGTATTGACTAAGCCATTTGTCTATCTCTTTCATTTTTTCAAGTTCGAGTGAGTAATAGATTTCCCGGCCCTCCTGTTCCTGTTTTACCAATTCACATTCCGTCAGAATCCGGAGGTGCTTGGAGATCGCCTGCCTGGTGGTATTGAAATTTTCAGCGATAGCGTTCGGCGTCATCGCCTGCAGGGCTATTAGGGCTATGATCGCCCGCCTGGTCGGGTCAGCTATTGCCTGGAAAATATCTCTTCTCATATTGACTATTTGGAAACCGTTCGGTTGCAAATATATGTGCAACCAATCAGTTTCACAAATTTTTCTATAATTTATTTTTTGCCCGGCTATGCCATCGGGCGGCCTGTTCCAGGTTCGGCTGACCGCGTCCTCATCCCGGAAAGGGACAAGGCCATCCTGTAACTATTCTGCTTTATTGCGTTTTGATAGCAGTACAGCTCCCGCAGGGGTTATCCATCTGCTCCCTACCAAAAAACATCGTTATGGTAAAGAATTATCTCAGAACCACATTTCGCATTCTTTGGAAGAACAGGATCTACAGTTTTCTCAACCTTTCCGGACTCGCCATCGGGATTGCCTGCGCAGCAGCTATCTTTTTGTGGGTTGAAGACGAGACGGGTTTCAATGGAAATTTCGCGAAACATGACTTCCTGTATCGCGTGATGCACAGCGCCGAAAATGAGGGCAGGATATCTACCGGCGCTTCCACACCCGGCCCGATGGCTGAGGCAATAAAAGCGGAGATCCCCGGTATCAGGAACGCGGGCCGGCTTAGCTGGACCATGGACGAATTGCTGGCATTTGGTGAAAAGTCCATCAAGGCAGAAGGCGTATATGCAGACCCGGCCATTCTATCCATGTTTGCCCTGCCCTTCACCAGCGGCGGATCCGATTCTGCATTCAAACAGCTGCAGTCGGTTGTTATATGTGAATCATTGTCGAAAAAGATCTTTGGCGATGAAAACCCGGTTGGCAAAGTAGTAAAGATGAATATCAACGGCAGCTACAGCGTTGACGGGCTGTTTGCCGTTACCGGTGTGTACCGGGATTTCCCTGAAAATTCTTCCTATAAATTCCAATGGATCTCCCCTTACGTGGTATTCGAGAATAAAAACGACTGGATAAAACCGTGGAGCAACAACCTCACCGAAACCCTTGTAGAGCTGGAGCCGGCGGCAAGTGTTGCAGCTATTGACAAAAAATTAGAACATTACCTCGGCACCAAAATACCCGGCAATACAAGCACCTGCTCTTTATTTTCCATGAACGACTGGAACCTGCGTAACCAGTTCGAGAACGGTAAGATAGCAGGTGGTAAGATCAAATATGTACACCTGTTTTCCTGGATAGCGTTTATTATTCTTCTGATAGCCTGCATCAACTTTATGAACCTTGCAACTGCGCGTTCCGAAGAACGTGCAAAAGAAGTTGGGATACATAAAGTGATGGGCGCAGGCAGGCGCAGGCTTGTTATCAGATTCATAGGCGAATCGTTGTTCATGTCTTTTCTTGCAGTACTGCTGGCCCTGGCAATACTGTACCTGCTGATGCCTTCGTATAATGCCCTGGTAAAAAAGGATCTGTCGGTAAATCTATTCGCGTCTTCTCATCTGCTGCCATTGATCGGCATAGCTGTTTTTACCGGTGTGATAGCGGGCAGTTACCCGGCCTTCTATCTCTCGTCTTTCAACCCGATACGGGTATTGAAAGGGATGAGAACGAAAACAGCCGCCGGAGTTGTATTCATCCGCAAAGGATTGGTGATAGCGCAATTCACGGTGTCGATTATCCTGATCATCAGCACGATCATTATTTACCAGCAGGTGCAGCATATCAAAACAAGGGATATCGGCTATGGTAAAGACAACCTGGTAACAATGAATCTTGAGGGAACAATGAAAAAACATTTCAGCTCCATAAAGAACAAACTCATGGCATCCGGGTATGTTGAGAACGCGGCAGTAAGCCTGCATGATGCGCTGAATGTATACAGTTCCGGCAGCAGCTATTTCTGGCAGGGAAAAGATCCTGGCAATACAACTACCGTTCACTCCAATGTGGTAAGCAACGAATACCTGTCTACCATGCATATGCAGATCGTCAGTGGCCGCAATTTTTATCCCGCAGGTCCGGATACCGCCACAACTATTATAAATGAAAGCATGGCAAAGCTGATGGGAAATGCCGGCAAATTAGGCACTGTTATCACCAACGGCCGGTTCAGGATGGAAGTAGTGGGCATTATGAAGGATTTTGTGTACAACGATATGTACGGCAGCTCCCAGCCCCTTATCCTGCTTTGCTATAAAGGTCCTGAAACTTTGCTGACGATACGGTATAAATCCAACACCGATCTCACAAAAGCGCTGGCAAGTACAGCGGCTATCATGAAAGAGGAAAATCCCGGCTACCCGTTCGAGTACAAATTTGTGGACGAAGCTTTCGGCCAGTTCTTTACTACGGAAACGCTGATCGGCAAACTAGCAGGCATTTTTGCGGTGCTTGCTATTTTTATCTCCTGTCTTGGATTGTTTGGACTGGCTGCCTACACGGCAGAACGGCGCACGAAAGAAATCGGCATCAGGAAAGTGCTGGGAGCTTCTGTACAGGCACTAACGGGCCTGCTATCCAAAGAATTCCTGCAACTGGTGGCCCTGTCCTGCATTCTCGCATTCCCTGTTGCCTGGCTGGCGCTGCATAGCTGGTTGCAGGATTTTCAATACCGGATAACTATCCAACCATGGGTATTTGCAGCAGGCGGTATAACGGCACTCTTCATTGCGCTTCTCACAGTAAGTTTCCAGGCCGTTAGAGCGGCGATGGCAAACCCGGTGAAAACCCTGAGATCCGAGTAGCAGCATTAAAAATCTGGCTATAAAGCAGGCCCGCAATTTTTGCGGGTCTGCACTGGTGATCACATCAGGATGCTCCCAAGAGATCCATATTCTATTTCAACGAGTTATAATAAGCAAAGACCTTAACCAGGTCAGACTCCCTGCGGCATTTGATATTGTTGGCGGCGATATAATCCCCGACCTCTTTTTTCTTTTCTGCCAGCGCGTCCAGCACGGCTGCATTGTCTTTACTGAGCCTGGCTAGACCCTTGCCGGGCGTGTAACTGTAATATATTTCAACCTGCTGATAGGTCCTGATGATATTGGCATTACCGTAATTATTGCGGCGGTCGTTATAGCTGACCTGGTAATATTTGAGCAGTGAAATATTGCCCGAATCGAGCAGCACATAATAACTGGATTCATTTTGTTTATCTACCGGCGGCAGCCCACTGATCAGGATCCGGTTTTTGGAAGCATCTTCGCAGTCATAGAATTCGATCCGGTCCAACGGGGTAATGGCTTCCATTTCCTTTCCGGTCTCATCCATATAGATCACAGCACTGCTCTGCAGGTCTACCTTTACCCGCAGGCCATGATAGGTTTTGCCCTTTCGCACTTTGAGGGTGGCATGGCAGTATTTATCCGCGAAATAGGGTGAACCCTGCAGTTCGATATCCGAGCGTAACGGAACCGGCCGGCCTACATTGTCATAAAGGAATTCACTGAGGCCAAGCGCGGGACTTCCATTCTGTTGTGCATACAGGGTTAGGGGCAGTAAGCCGATAAGGGCAAGGATGTATTTTTTCATAAACGGTCAGCTGGTCTATTTAAAGCTACAGATATTTCCTTGTTTTTCCCGAAATCCTGCCACTTGCATTTGCCAGATGAGTTCCCTATTTTGGAAGACCGATTTTGTTCATACCCTAAAATACCCAGCTCATGACACATGCACGCACATGGATGCGGTTGCTCTGCGCAGCAACTGTTCTGATTTTTGTTTCCTGCAATTCAGGAACGGACAAGCAGGCCAAGGCCGACAGTACGCCGCCTGCCGCGGCCCCAACACCCGCACCCCTGAAAGAGGAAGTACTGGTCAAACTCAAAATGACCAATTTTGCCAAATGGAAAATGAATTATGATCAGGATCAGGCAAACAGGGCCGCTGCGGGTCTGCACGACCATATCGTAGGACGCGGATCCGAAGACTCCAACACCGTGTTCCTGGTACTGTATATGGATGACACGGCCAAGGCCAAAGCTTTTGGCGCAGACCCCAAACTGAAAGACAAAATGAAACAATCCGGCGTGGTGGGCGCACCCGAAGTGAATTATGTGCACAGGGTAATGACCGATACAACAGCAGGCGGCGCCAGTATGGACCGCCTCCTCATACGTCATAAAGTAAAAGATTTCGACACCTGGAAAAAGGTATTTGACGATCACAAACAGGCCAGGATGGATGCAGGCCTTGCCGACAGGATGCTTGGTTACTCCATCGATAACAGGAATGATGTAACCATCGTGATGGCGATAACGGACCAGGCGAAAGCAAAAGCCTTTATGAATTCCAAAGACCTGGCCGACAAAATGAAGGCCGGCGGAGTAGAGGGCACACCTTCTTTCTTCTTTTATCATACGGTAGAGAAAAAATAGGATTGGCTGCCTGCTATTAAAGGATAAACAGCCACTGAAAACCGGCGTATCATGCCGGTTTTCAGTGGTTTATTTTGGTTTTCGTCCCGGCACGATTTTTTCTTTACCTGTTTATAAGGCGATCTTTATTCCCTTTTTTATAGTATGAATGAGGTAACAACGAGCTCCAAAGTGATATTGGTAGCAGATGATGATATTGATGACCAGAAGCTGATCAGTGATAGTTTTATGGATATTCACAGCGGCTGTAAGACGGAAGTGGTGTTCAACGGGCAGCAGGCCATCGCGCGGCTGTCTAATCCCAATTTACCACGGCCCTGCCTGCTGATCCTCGACCTGAATATGCCTATTATGGGAGGTATGGAAACCCTCGAACATATCCGCAAGAATCCGGCATTCGACCAGCTACCGGTGGTGGTACTTACCACCGACAGCTCACGCGAAAGCCGCAACAAGACCATGACCCGCGGCGCCAATGATTATGTAGTCAAACCCAATGATTACCGCAGCATGATGGAGATCTCGGAGAAAATGCTGCAATGGTGCAAGTAGGGTTACTTTAAATTTAGAATTGAAAATCTATAATAACCCAAGCGCTTTTCTTACCGCCGGCGCCACTTTGTCGCCAAAGAGTTCGATGGACTTCATGGTGAGATGGTGAGGCACAGCGCCCACACTGGCCTGGGCAAGGAACCGTGTATTGCCGAATAATTCGTGTTCATAAAGGATCTTGTCCACTACCTGTTGTACGCTGCCTACCATCAACGCCCCCTGCGGCGTCCGTGCCTGTTCGTATTGCTGGCGGGTAAGCGGCGGCCACCCGCGCTCGCGGCCTACCCTGCTCATCTGTGCGGCATACCAGGGAAAAAAATCATCCGCCGCCTGTTGTGAATCTTCTCCCACAAAAACATGGTTGTTTACGCCGAATTGCAATTCAGACAATTGCCTGCCCGATTGCAGGGCTGTTTGTTTGTACAGGTTGATAAAACCCACAAATTGCTGTGGCATGCCTCCGATAATGGCAAGCATCAGTGGCAGGCCCAGTTTTGCCGCACGCACTGCGGATGCGGGTGTTCCGCCTGCGGCTATCCATACAGGTAAGCTCGGCTGGTAGGGACGCGGGTATACACTCAGGTTGCGCATCGCGGGACGATGTTTTCCCTGCCAGTTTATTTTTTCCTGCGTGTTCAGCTGCAGCAGGAGTTCCAGCTTTTCGGTGAACAATTCGTCATAGTCTTCCAATGCATAACCGAACAGCGGAAAAGACTCGATAAACGAGCCCCGACCGGCCATGATCTCGGCCCGGCCTTCAGACAAAAGATCCAATGTGGCAAAATCCTGGTACACCCGTACCGGATCGTCGGAACTGAGCACGGTTACTGCGCTGGCCAGTTTAATATTCTTCGTAACAGCTGCTGCCGCGGCAAGCACAACCGCCGGCGCCGACACTGCATAGTCGGCACGATGGTGCTCACCGAGCCCGAACACTTCCAGTCCGAGCTGATCGGCCAGCTGCACCTCTTCCATCAGATCCTTCAGGCGCTGCATGCCGTTCGATCCCTGCCCCGGCGAGGATTCCGGTTGCATATCGGCGAAACTCATGATACCAAGCTGCATGGGATTATTTTGAATTTTAAATTCTAAATTTTGAATTTGAAATGGCTGCCCAATTTAAAATTCAAAATTTAAAATTTAAAATAATCTACCTGATCTCAAGCAGCGCCAGGCCGTTCTTATTCGTGAATGGATCCGCATACACCGAAAGATATTTCTGTGCGGCCAGTTTGAAGGGGCGGCTGAGGTAAATATCGGATGACCAGTTACCGCTGAGGGGTATTGCAGCGGTATGTTGCTGTTGAAGATCTATGAACTGGGCTTGCTTTTTTTCGTTCCCGTTTGTAATTGCCGGACTGACAAAATAAAGCCGGTCGGGTTCTGCCAGCGGATAATTCCAGAGAGTGGGCTGGTAGGCAGCGGTGGCTATGGGAAAATCTCCCGGCAATACCTGCTGCCAGCTGCTGTCGCCCTGCGCGTTGATATGGAAATATGCCAGCTTTGAAGGTATCCGTTTCGGCTGCAGGGCGGGAGGCGGAGCGCCGATATTCGGGCCGCCCATCGTTGGCCCCGACAGCTCCGCTATCCTGCGTTGCGGATTCGGTTGCACGGTAAGGAATCGGTTGCCTCCTGGCTGCGGGCTGCTTGCAACAGGCGTCGTCGTTACCCCGATCACGGTGCTGGGAAAACGTTCAACGTACATGGTTCCGGCCGAAGGCATCGTCCGCGGCGTATAATAACCGGATTTTTCAGGAGAGAGCCATGCTGCCGCATTGGTATTGGTCATATCCTCGTGCTCGTTGTCTTTGTAAAATTCTTTGTTGGGAACATCGAGCAGCCAGGCCGTAATGAATACCTGGCCGTCTTCTTCAATGATGTCTTTCAGTTTCATAAAGTCCATCACATCGTTCTTGCGCCGCACCGATTTCATGCCTTCCTGCAACTGGTCGCGCTGCTGCTGGCTTAAAGGCATGAACTTATCGGTCATGGCCTGGTTGCGGGTGTAAGGAAATTGTATGGATCCCAGTCCCTGCTTGATGCGGGTGGCGCCATCATAATAAAATCCTGCCAGTTCTATTTTCTCCTCCCGGGTATTGTCGAAAAAGATCAGGTCATAGAATTTTGCTTTTTCGAACTCGAAAGATTCCGTGCTCATGGCCTGGTCTTCGAGCGCCAGGGTATTCATGCGCAGGTGGCCGGAGAGCCGGTAATTGGTGAGCTTGTCATACACTGCAATATGGATATTGCCTTTCGTGTCGAGCACCGGGGCACTCAGCCGCTCGAGCGCCGCATCGTAATCGATCGCTGTTTTGAATGTTTTTAAGGGCTTTAATGCTGCGTCGAACAGCGTGCCGTCGAACACCAGGTGTTTGGCTGCATCGGTAAGCAGAGAATAGAATAACAGAAAGCCATTCTTCTTATCAGTAATGATGCGACGGTACCCGCCCAGGGTTTCAGTGCTTGGCAATACCTGCCGCAACTGCTGCTGGTTGCCATCGCCATCAAGGCTCACCATTTTAAAAAAACTGGAATCCGCGGTCCTTTCCTGCCAGGTGAAAAATACCTGCCCGGTGCGGCTGCCATACAATCCGTAAAACGCATTGAACGGAAGCATGATCTTTTTGTGAAGATGAAAATCAGGACCGAACAACCAGACCGGTGTGCCATCAGCATCGGGCGCATCCATTACAACGAACCGATCTCCTGCTTTTCCTATGATGACCGGATTTTTGAAACCGGCATTCTCGCTCTCGATGTATTGAATATGGACCTGCTGGGCATGCAGGTTTGGAGACCCACAAACTACAAGAACACAACAGACAGCGGTCAGTATCGGTTTCATAGCAATTCTTGTATTGAATATACGAAAATGTATATCCTATATCACAATTTAACTTTATACATCGCCGGGCATGCAATAAATGTTCGCAGTGAGCGAAGGTTTTGCCTGAGGCCTGCATCTAACTGCAAACTACCGTTATGAAAAGAACCCAGACTGCCATAACCGTGCTGCTTGCCGCGGGAATGATCTCAGTGGCCTGCAAGAAATCCGCCGACTCAACAACAACTACTACTACCGTTGATGCAAATGTTCCCGAAGTATATAAGAAGATCTATGGCGCCACCAGTATTACCGCTGATGGCAGTTATGTGTATATCAAAACAAATGGTACACCCGATCACAAGAGCGTTTATTATGCCACCAGTAACTCGCTTTATGAAAATTTCAGCGGCACCACATTCGGCGGTAATACATTCTCTAAGAATCCGAACAGTATTTCATCGGTCAGCTACACATTCAAGATCCCTTTGAATCCGCAGTCTGCGGCTAACAAGTCTGCCACCAGTCTCGGGCCGATCGGGGTTTCGCTGAATGGCGTGCCTTTCTTCAACCAATATGCGAATACCAACCAGCCGCTGAGCGGAGAGATCGTAAGTTTCGATCAATGGTGGGGGCATCCGGCGCCCACAGGAGAGTATCATTATCATGTTGAACCGCTGTACCTCACTACTGTAAAAGCCAGCAAGTCTGCCTTACTCGGATTTTTGCTCGATGGGTTCCCGGTGTATGGCCCCACTGAAAATGGCGCAACGGTCACAAATGCTTCGCTTGATGCCTATCATGGTCATACAAGCGCCACCACCGAATATCCGAATGGCATCTACCATTACCATATCACTTCATCCGATCCGTATATCAATGGCAGCGGTTATTATGGCACGCCGGGCACCTGGTCTCGTTAGTTGGTTCGCGTTTGCAGTGCTGCTGCATACCGTAGCCTGTTCTCCGGAGCCGAAGACTATGCCCATGCTGAATGCAGTCAATATCCGGCCGGTATGGCAGAATGGATTGCTGATGAATGATGGCAGACCGCTTACCGCATCCATCTATAGCCTGCAACCCAATGGGCGCGATACCGCATCGATCTTTTGTTTCGACCAGGGTAAGGAGAACGGGGTCTGGAGAAAATTCTATAGCAACGGGCAGCTGGAAGAGACCCGGCAATACGATCATGGCATCAAGACCGGCGATTATCTGGCCTGGTGGCCGGATGGCAAACAGAAACTGTTCTATCATTTTAAGAACGGCGAGTTCGATGGCGTGTACAGGGAATGGACCGATAGCGGAATACTCATCAAGGAAATGAATTACCTGGAAGGACATGAGAACGGAAGCCAGAAACAATTCTTCAACGACGGCACCGTAAAAGCCAATTATACGATCATAGGTGGAAGACGTTACGGGCTGCTCGGCACTAAAAACTGCGTGAATGTATCAGCGACTATCTTCAGGAACTAAATGGGCGATAGCGGTTGCCCTGCTTTTTTCGGCCTGCCGGCAAACAGCAAAGCAAAGCAGTCTGCCCTATTATAATGCGCCCGATTTCACACCCATATTTGCGTCGGCAAAGGAAGCGGATCAGCGCATCACCCACCGCATTGCAGATTTCAGCTGCACCGACCAGGAAGGCCGCACCATTACCAATAAGAATATCGCCGGAAAGATCCATGTCGCGGATTTCATCTTCACCAGCTGCGGAAGCATTTGTCCGACTATGACCACCCAGATGGCAAGGGTGGGCAAAGTATATGAACGGGATAGTTCGGTAATGATCCTCTCGTACAGCGTTACGCCATGGATAGATACGCCTGAAAAATTGAAAGCCTATCGCAGCCATCGCTCCATTACCAATCCCAACTGGCATTTTCTTACCGGCAACAAGGCCGCGATCTATTCCCTGGCCCGCACTTCCTATTTTGCCGAGGAGAGCCTGGGTTATACCAAAGACAGCTCGCAGTTCCTGCATACCGAGCATTTCATCCTGGTAGATGCACAGCAGCGCATCCGCGGCATTTATAATGGCACTTTGCAGCTGGAGGCCGAACAACTGATCCGGGATATTGCCGCACTGAAAAAAGAGATGTCGGCAGATTGACCTGAGACTCAAATGGGTTTCGCTAAGAGTGGATAGGAGAAAAAAAAGTATGGAGGTTGGCAGCCTGGATGTTCGGTTTTTTTTAACGGTTTGGATACGGGCGCTTATTGTAATTTCATCTCCCTAAAAAAGATATATGCGCGGATCCTCCCACTGTTTCGTAACCACCAGGACCATACTGGTCGCCTTTCTTTTGATCTCATTGCCCGCCTCGCGTTTACTGGCGCAGGATGCGGCGATCGTTCGCAGTCCGGAAGAGCTCAAGGAACTTTTTGGTTTTTGCGATAAGCCCGAACTCATCAAACGACTGAAGATCTCACCGGAAACCGCAGACAAGATCGGCGAAGTGGATTACTGGGGGCTTCAGCAGAAACTGAGCGTGGCCGCCAATACAAATGCCGCTTATGCTACCCCTAATGAAGTGCAGGCGGATATGGTTAAGAAATACAAAGCATTTTTGTCGGCCGACCAGTTGCGCGACCTGCTGGCTTTCCAGAAAAGCAAGGAAGCCAGTCCCGAGCCCTGCCCTATCACCGTATTAAAATTCAACCATTATTTCGATACCATCGCAGCGCCGCGGGCTTTGCTATTGTACAAAACACCTTACCGCAAAATGCTGATCGATAAGATCGGCATCAATGGACGCCAGGCCGATGGGGTGTTCGAAGTGGAAGTGTGGAAACAGAAAGAAGCTTTAGCCATCAATGCGATCCCCATAACCAATTTCGACCGCATCAGGAAAACCGTGGCCATGTACAACGAACGCGACCGGCGTTATAAAGTGATCGGGCTTACGGAAGAGCAGATACCTGCCGCCGTTCAATTTTTTGAAGAACATACACTGGGGCCGAAAAATTAATCCCGCAGGATCATACATCAGCTTCGTTAAAGGATAGCACCAGGCTCGGCAGATCGGTCTGTACTTTCCGGTACCTGATGCCGGCGCTATCGAGCATGCGTTTGGCCGCCTTGGCGGTATCAGTACCTTCGTACTTATCGGATAGATAGATCACTTCGGTGATGCCCGACTGGATAATGGCTTTGGTGCATTCATTGCAGGGGAACAGCGCCGTATATATTTTACAACCGCTAAGGTCCATCCCGATATTGTTCAGGATCGCATTGAGTTCGGCGTGACAGACATAGGGATATTTTGTCTGCAGCAGATCGCCCTGCTTGGCCCAGGGAAATTCGTCGTCATCACAACCCATCGGCAACCCGTTATAGCCGGCCCCCACAATCTTGTTGCGGGTGCTTACAATGCAGGCGCCCACCTGGGTACTGGGGTCCTTGCTGCGACGCGCAGACAGCAGGGCAATGCCCATAAAGTATTCATCCCAGGAAATATAGTTCTCGCGTTTTTGCACCGGTTGGTTTGTGGGGTAAAAATAAGGGAATGATGAAATTCAAAAAGCGATCCCTGAACTTCATCACTCCCTGGCAATAAGTGAGTTTATGATTTTCTTTCCAACACAAGCACCTGGAAAGATCCGGGGATCATTTTAGCCCGGGTACCTTTGGGTGCATCTGCAGGAAGCGGTTCATAATCTGCTGTGGGCAGGTATAAGGCATGCGTTTTTTCATCGAGCGTAATGGTTCGTGCCCCCCGCTTGGTGGTTACGGTTTCCGCTACTTCATATTTATCTTTCGATACCTCTTTCACTACAGTTACGGTGCCTTCACCATTGGAAGTGAACACCAGTTTAGTGGCAGGATCGAACGCAGCTCCATCGCAGCCGCGGCCGATCGGAACTTTGGCAACCACATTCCCATTGGCTGCATCCATCACCACCAGCGTATTATCGCAGGTGGAGAACAGGCGTTTATTCGGAACATCGATGGCCAGGCCGGTGGGACCGTCCGCACCAAGCGCCCAGTGATTCAGGGTAGTGTAATTCATGATATCCACTTCGGCGATCTCATTTTTATCTTCGAGGTTCACATAGAGTTTGCCCGCCAGGTTGCTCACCGCAGTTTCCAGCGCGTTGCCCCCTACCGGGATGGTGGCTACCACTTTATCGGTGGCAGGATCTATAACCGAAAGATCGCCGCCGGAATGATTGACGGTGATCACTTTTTTTGAGTAGGGGTCATATAATATCCAGTCAGGATTCTTACCTACGGCTATCTGCGTGATCTGGGCTCCTGTTTTCAGATCGAATACGGTCACATTGTTCAGCCGGCCGTTACTGGTGTAGCCTTTTCCCATTGCATCAACGAAAGCGATGCCGTGTACGCCGGTGGTATTGGCAATAAATCCCAGTGAATCGCCGGTGCCCCTGTCGAGGATATTCACCTGCGAGCCATGAGAAAGGTATAGCCGGTTTGATCCTGGGTCGACGGATGGATAATCCCATCCACCCGGACTTGCCACGCGAAAAGTTTTGGTAACATGATAGCCGGGCTGGGCCACAGCCGCAGAAAAGCATCCGGCGAGGAACAGGAATGCAATGGTATGTTTCATATAGTGGGGTTTCTGCTTAAATGTACCCATATTCCGGTACACATTCTTCCTGGCTGGCGCAAAAAATAATAACTTGTAAGAACTTAACCGGTTCTTATGGAAAAATGGATCGTTTACGCCATCATTTCAATGCTGTTCGCCGGCATTACCTCCGTGATCGCCAAGTTCGGGATGAAGGATATGAGCAGCGATACCGCACTGGCCCTGCGCACCGCCGTGGTATTCGGGATCGTAACGATCAACGCGTTCGTATTCCGGAGTGCCTACCAGGAACTGCAGCAGTCGGCAGGAAAGAATATCCTGTTCCTTGCGCTTTCCGGCATCACTACTTCCCTTTCGTGGATCTTTTATTACCGCGCCATGAAAGAAGGGCAGGTTTCTTATGTTGCTTCGATCGATAAAGCCAGTATCGTGGTTACCCTGCTTCTTTCCTTTATCATCCTTCGTGAACCCATCACGCCGAAATTGTTGATAGGGGCGGGGTTTATTCTTACGGGGATGGTGGTGCTGATATGGAAATAAGTCTGGAGTCTGGAGTTAGGAGTCTGGAGTTGAAAAAAACTTACTCCAGACTCCTAACTCCAGACTCCAGACTTAACCACGCCGGATCGCTTTGGCTACCGCCTCTGTAATTACCGCGTAGCCTGCATCGGAGGGATGGAGGCCGTCGTAGGTCATCTGGATGGCATCAACGGGATATGGGTATTCATCGGCTTCGGGGTTGAAGGGAATATCGATGAATGCCGGGTAAGGATAGTTGCGATACGCGCCGCTCTTCGGATCCTTCAGCCGTTTGAATTTTACCAGCTTCGGCAAAGCCAGTTTTTTGTTATGATACAGGTCAACTACTGCAAACCCTTCTTTTTTCCCGATATCCAGGATCGCATCGGTCACCTGCGATAGTTGCTGACCGTTCTTATCGCGGTAAGAACCGTAGGCATTGTTCTTGAAATTATTGATGTACACAAAATCCACCCGCTGCATAGGGGTGATCAGGATGATCTTTGCCTCTTTATTGAGGCTGCGCAGTTCGTCGATGATGATCCGGAACGCGCCATTGACCGTATTCGCGCCGGTGTTGTTCTCATAATCCGCTATCGTACCAACAGGCTTACCGCCCCACCAGTCGTTGGTGCCGAGAAAAATGGTGTATAGATCGGCTTTGGTTATGCCCAGTTTATCTATTTCCGTGGCGATGCGAACAGCAGTCCAGCCGTTATGGCCCTGGTTGATATATTTCAGGCCGGAGATCTTTTCCGTTACTCCTGTAAGATAACCTTTGGTAACGCGGTTGCCCGTTTCGTCCTTATGATCATTCAAATAAGTGATTGAATCGCCGATAGCCACCCAGGTTTTTTCAGCGGGATGAAAGGAATAGAGCAGCGCAATGAACAGCGCGGCGAGAATTGGTCTTTTCATAAGAGATAGTTAGTTGATTGCCTGTATTGCACTCCTCGCGGTCCCATACTTTCAGCCTGTGATCCCAACCCGGTGTACTGATCACTGCACTCACAGGCTACGACCAACGGCAGGGCGGGGACGGCTATTAAATATACTGAATTTGAAAGCATCGGGATATGGTCAATACATAAACCGATCATGTAACTTTATCGGGTATCAACGGTCATGGTTGCATGAAAACAACTGCATTTTTATTGTTACTGCTTTTGTCAGCGAAGATCCCGACCCCTCCGGATCCTGGCAAGCTCGATAACTGGCTGAAAGAAAACACCGGCGAAATGGGAGGAAGGGCCATACTGCTGGTGGCGGACAGGAACGGTAAGATCCTCTACTCGCATGCTGTTAACCAGCTGAACATGCGCCAGAAGATCGCCGCTCGTTTCATGGCCCGGCGTGCAGGCAAGGATGCGAACCTGGATGATTTTACGGCGACTACACGTCAGCCTATTGCCAGCTGCAGCAAATGGCTAAGCGCCGCACTTGTGATGCGTTTCGTAGATGATGGCACGCTGAAACTGGCCGATAAGGTGGGCAAATTCCTACCGGTACTATCGCTGCATGGCAAGGGCGGCATCACCATCAGCCAGTGCCTCTCGCATACCACCGCCATCAAAGCACCTGCGCTAAAAGAAAGCATTGAAGAAATACGCAATACCGGCAGTATGGAGGAAGCCATTGAGGCCATCGCCAAACTTCCGATGGAAGGCATACCGGGACACGTTTTTCATTATAGCAATGCCGGTCTGCAGATCGCCGCGGCCGTGATCGAGAAGATCAGCGGCAAAGATTTCGAGACCCTGTTCGCAGAACGCATGGCAACCCCACTCGAAATGAAGAACACCGATTTCGGCAAAGGCAAAGTGGTGTTGGCAGCCGGCGGTGCATTCAGCACGCCGCTGGACTACATGAATTTCCTGCAGATGATCCTGAATAAGGGCATGTTCAAAGGCAGGCGCATCCTCACTGAAAAAAGCGTGGCCGACATGCAGATCAACCGCATCACAGCCGATACACGTGTTGCCTATTCACCGGCGGAAGCGGGAGATGCAGGCTATGGCTACGGCGAATGGGTGATGCAGGCTTCCACCGCAACAAAACTCTCGGAAGTTGTAAGCAGCCCGGGGTTATTCGGTTCTTTTCCCTGGGTGAATAATGAAAAAGGCTACTGTGCCTTCCTGATGACCTACTATATCCGGCCCAATGGACGCGGCGACCGCTATCGGGAACTTCGCGAGCTGGTGGATGCTTTTGTACAATAGTTTTTTTACCGCAGAGGCGCGGAGACGCAGAGGATACCATTTTTTACAGGACTCCGCGTCTCTGCGCCTCTGCGGTAAAAAAATAAACACTTCGCAACTAAAGCAGTCCGCACCCGATCATTTATTACCTTGCCTCAAATCCCGCACATGTCAGCTGAGTTCAACAACCGGATCAGGCAGGTCTTCTTACTCCTGGTGATCACAGCGCTGGCGATCCTGCTTTTTTTTAAGCTTGCTGTTTTCTTTCCGGGATTCCTGGGCGCCATTACCATTTATATCCTCAGCCGGGATGCTTATACCAGGATGATCTCGCACAGAAAATGGCGGCGGGGAACATCGGCGATCGTATTCATGCTGCTGTTCCTGCTATGTCTCGGCGTGCCTGTTTACCTGGCAGTCGATCTTTTATCATCCCGGATAAATATGTTGTTCGCCAACCAGGCGCAGGTGGCGGCCAGCCTGAAAGGCATCTCCGTTCAATTGCAACAATGGACCGGGCAGGAACTCCTTTCGGATGCCAATATCGCGCAGATCCAGAAAGCGATCATGGGTTATATCCCGCACCTGGTAAACAGTACCATGACCGTTCTGGCCAACCTGGGCATGATGTTCTTCCTGGTGTACTTTATGTTCGTGAACTGGGAATTTATGGAGAAAAGTATCCATGGATTCATCCCGCTCGAAAGCCGGAACATCGGTATCCTCGCCAGTCAAACCAAGAATATGGTCCGCGCCAATGCGATCGGCATCCCGCTGATCTCGATCATCCAGGGTGCGTTTGCCACCATCGGCTACTGGATCTTCGGCATACACGATTTTGTGATGTGGGGTTTCGTTACCGGCATGTTCGCGTTCTTTCCCCTGATAGGCACTACCATGATCTGGGCCCCGCTGGTGATCTACACTTTCTCCACCGGCAACACATCGCATGCCATTGGGCTCTTGATCTACAGCCTGCTTGTTACAGGAAATATGGGCTATTTTACCCGGATCACCGTGCTCAGGAAGATCGGCAATGTGCATCCGCTGATCACGGTGCTGGGAGTGATCGTGGGACTGCAGCTGTTCGGGTTCTGGGGATTTATTTTTGGCCCGCTGCTGGTCAGCTATTTCCTGTTACTCGTCCGCATCTACGCCAATGAGTTCGGTTCGTTCAAGGCATAAAAACTCGATTATTTTTAAGTATGATACAACTTCGAAATTTAACAGCCTGCATTTTCTTCACGTTATTCCTGGTGGGATGCAGTCCGACAAAAAAATCCATGTCCGGAACGAATGAAGGCCAGGTGGTCTTCTTCGACGATTTTTCCGGACAAACCCTCGACCGTTCCAAATGGAATGTGATCGTTACCGGTTTCCATGTGAACAATGAACAGCAGGCTTATGTGGATTCTTCCGCTACCATTCATATCGCCCATGGCGCTGAGGCGGCAGGCGCCGGTAATGGGGCGTTGGTATTGCAGCCGCAGTATGCACCCGGCTTTGTAACATTCGACAATAAAAAATTCGATTTCATCTCCGGTCGTATCGATACCCGCAACAAGGTAGAATTCATGTACGGCACCGCTTCTGCACGCATCAAACTCACGGAGGGCACAGGACTATGGCCGGCCTGGTGGGTACTCGGCACCGGACGGTGGCCCGAAACCGGCGAGATCGATATCATGGAATACGTTGGCGAAAAAGACTGGGCGAGCGCTGCCGTGCACGGTCCCGGCTACAGCGGCGAAACCCCTTTCGTGAACCGCCTGTATTTTCCTGAAACGAACGATGTTACCAACTGGCATATTTACTCGGTGGACTGGACGCCCGACAGCATGGTGTTCAAATACGATGATGTTCCCATGTTCCGCGTTACCCGGCCGATGGCGGAGCATTACGGCAAATGGAGTTTCGACAACAAGAAATTCCTGATCCTCAACTTCGCGCTTGGCGGGGCATATCCTGTTAAGATCAACGGCGCCAAGCAGCCTTATAACGGTTTGCCGGCAGAAACCGTTGAGCGTATCAAAAAAGGCGAAAGCAAAATGTTGGTGGATTGGGTCAAGATCACCCGGCGCTCTTAACTCTGCGAAACCTCTGCCCCTCATGTTCTCTGCGGTAAAACCTTAGCGAGCCTTTTTACCGCAGAGAACATGAGTTAATGGAGTTTACGCAGAGGGACTTACAAATTGCATAAGATATCGACCAGTTCGGCGGGCTTGCTGAAGAATGGGGAGTGGCTGGTAGCCATGCTGTATACCTTCTCACAGGGCGTTTCGGTATACATTTTCCGCTGGATAAAAGGAGTAACGGCTTTGTCTTCCGTGCACTCGATATACACCCGCGGCACGCGGCCGAAATTTTCATCCGTCAGTTGCAGCGGAGTAATGCCAGACTCCACAGGTTCGTGACTAAGGAGTATTTTGGCCAGTTCGGTGATATCGTCGTCGCAGTCTGCGTAAAGCCCTTCTTTATAGATCTCCGGCTGCAGGGTATGCGCCCCCAGCTCTTCAAACATCGTAACATATGGTTTCAGCAGGCCGCCGGTATCCTGTATGGAATATTCACGCTGCGTTTTTCCATCCGGAACAAGGTATGCTGCCAGGTATACCAGCTTCTCTATTTTTTCCGGCCGGTATTCGGCGGCCTGCGAGATCATAATTCCGTTCTTGCTGTGCCCCACCAATACTACTTTTCCTTCCATGCCGTCGATCAGTTCGCAGATCCTGGCTACCGTCGTTTTCATTTTTACTTCCTGGATCGGGGTTTTGTCGCGACCCATGCCGGGCAGGTCAATGGCAATGGCGCGATGGCCTTTGGCTTCCAGCAAAGGCACTACTTTATGCCAGTTCCAGGCACTATGCCAGGAGCCGTGAATGAGGATGAATGTTTTCATGAGGTTTGATTGAGATGCAAACATCCAACACTGCCAAATAGCCCACAACCCGAAACTTGCGAACTCCGGTGCTAGAAGAAAAACGAAGAGAAAAAGAAGAAGAAGACCTTCTTTACTTTTTCTCTTCGTTTTTCTTCTAGCGCGCAGCAGGGTTTCGCTAAGAGGGTAAAAGAGCGAAAGAGGATAGCAGGAGTTGTGAAAACTCAACTCCAAACACCAAACTCCAAATCACGGTCAGGAGTTCAGCGCATACATGATGATGTTCATCGCGAACTTTGTATTGTCCTCGGCGAGGAAGCGTTTATTGCGGAAATCGTAGTCCCATTCACAGCCGTAATCCTTGTTGCTGTACAGTACGCCGATGCGGCCATTTAACGTAATGGCTTTGAGGTAATCATGGATCAGGTCATCGCCCCATCCATTGAGCTCGAAAGAAGTATTGGGCGGGCCTTTCTCGAATTTGAAAAAGGATCGGTAGAGTTCATGGTTGTTGGGGATCTTCTTTAAAGCGGCAGGACCGAACATCCTTGCCATCTGCATTTCAAAAGACCTGGCGAATAATCCGTCGATATCGTGGTTACAGTCATCCACGAACACAAACCCTCCGTTCTCTACGTATTTCTTAAAATTCGCCGCCTCCTGCGCATCGAACTGCACCAGTTTATGCCCGCTGAGATAGGTGAAAGGATACCGGAACAATTCTTCACTTCCGAGGTCAATCAGCTTTTCCTGAAGATCGACGGGGATGGTGGTGTATTCGATCAGCGAATTGAGCACATTGGAGGGCATACGCTGATCCGTATTCCAGTCGCCCGAACGGTAACGCAGTCTCGCAAACGTGAATTTCGAACTTCCCATCTTCCTCTTATTGCGCCGTACGGCCTTGTTTATTTTTTTCAGTTGGCTTTTTGGGCTAATTTCCTTCGGCCAAATCATCACAGAGAAATAAAATTAATACTTTGGAAGTTACAGCAGCCAGGATACAGGAATTAACGGGCAAGCTCCCTCAACTGAAGAATGAGATCCAGAAAGTGATCGTGGGCCAGGACCAGGTGATCGAAGAGATCATCGTTGCCTTACTGGCAGGCGGCCATTGCCTGCTGGAGGGTGTGCCCGGATTGGCAAAAACCCTGATGGTCCGCACCCTGTCGCGGGCCCTGCATCTCTCTTTTCACCGCATCCAGTTCACGCCCGACCTGATGCCTACCGATATCGTGGGCACTGAAATATTAGAAGAAGACCATGCCACCGGCAAACGCTTTTTCAAGTTCAATCGCGGACCGCTTTTTGCCAATATAGTGCTGGCCGATGAGATCAACCGTACCCCGCCCAAAACCCAGGCGGCATTACTGGAAGCGATGCAGGAGTTTGAAGTAACTTATGGCGGCAAAACCTATGCCCTTGACAGGCCGTTCTTTATCCTCGCCACGCAGAACCCCATCGAGCAGGCCGGTACTTACCCCCTACCCGAAGCACAACTGGACAGGTTCTTACTGTATGTTAAGATCGGCTATCCCACAGCGGAAGAGGAGAATAATATCCTGAGCAGTACTACCGGCAATAAAAAAGCAGATGTGCAGCCGGTATTGGACGCCGGAGACATCCAGCAACTGCAAAGCCTGGTGCGGGATGTAAATATCAGCGAAGAGCTGATCCGGTATGTGTCTGCCATTATCCGCGCCACCAGACCCGATACATCGCAGGTTGAAGCGGTAAAGGATTTCGTGAGCTGGGGCAGCGGACCGCGTGCAGGACAGGCACTGATCCTTACCTCTAAAGCCCGGGCGCTGCTGAAAGGCCGCTACGCCGTGATCATGGAAGACATCCATGCCATGGCCGCCCCGGTATTGCGTCACCGTATCCTCATGAATTTTAAGGCCGAAGCGGAGAATATCAGCTCGGATAATATAACAGCCAAACTGCTGCAGGCAATAGAAAGGCCAAAAGGTAAACTATAGGGTATTTGATCCCCACGGTACCGTGGGGGACCAAAATTTCGAAATTCCCAAATTCCAAAATTCACTCATGTCCCGTCTCGCCGACCCCAAAATATTAATGTCCATCAAAGACCTTCCGCTGGCTGCGAAGACCACCGTGGATGGATTTATGGCGGGCATTCATGCCGGAACATTGAAGGGTGAAGGGATGGAATTCAGCCAATACAGGAGTTACCAGGCCGGCGATGATCTGCGCAGGCTCGACTGGAAAATGTTCGCCCGCAGCGATCGCTACTATATCCGCGAATCGGAGATCGAGACCAGTATTTCCGTCCGCTTCCTCGTAGACGCCAGCGCTTCGATGGATCATGAAGACAGTGGTTTTACCAAGATCGAATACGCAAGATACCTGGCGGCATCATTGGCCTATCTGGCGGGCACGCAGCATGATGCTACCGGTTTATATATTTTCCGGGATGGAGAAGTATTTGTACTGCCCTCAAGAAAGGATCACCAGCACCTGTCGCGCATTTTTTACCAGCTCGAAAAAATAGTTCCGGCAGGGCATTTCACCGAGCCGGTCCATTACCGCGATATTTTTGCGGGAAGCACTAAAAAAGAACTGCTGATCTTTATAACTGATTTTTATGAAGAGCATGGCGAGATCATGGAGTTGTTGCGTTCGCTGGCGAGCAGCAGGCATGAGATCATTGTATTCCATCTGCTGGGAAGGAATGAGATGGAGTTGGATTATGGCACATATACCGCCCTGCAGGACCTGGAGAGTGGAAAGACCATTCGCATCGATCCGGCGCAACTGAAAAAGACATATACCGAACAGCTCGAGGCGCGGATAGCTGCCATCCGTACTGAACTGCTGAATAAAAATATCCTGTACCGGCTTATCTGCATGGACGAGCCCATCGATAAGGCGCTGGTCGATTTCCTGAAACAGCGAAACAAAATAAGCCGATAGCCTTGATCCAGTTCACACAACCGATAGCACTCTGGGCAATAACTGCTGTGGCCATTCCCATCATCATTCATTTATGGAATATCCGCGAAGGAAAGACGCTTAAAATAGGCAGCACCGCTTTTTTAACCGAAGCCACACGCTCGCATGCACGTAGCGTGAAACTCTCCGAACTGCTGCTGTTGATCCTGCGCTGCCTGTTGTTGATACTGATTGCCCTGTTACTCGCCAGGCCGGTCTGGACCGACCCTGTTAAAAGTAATCAACGGGCGGGATGGATACTCATACCGCCATCGCTCAACCAGCAGGCCTACCGGCAATTCCGCCCTGCGATCGACTCTTTACTGAGATCAGGTTATCAACTGCACCGCCTGGAAACAGGTTTTGGCAATATGACTGCGGGCGAGAACTTCACTGGTAGTACGGGTATGAACAACTACTGGCAACTCATTATGGCGCTCGACAGGCAATTGCCTGCAGGCACGCTTGTTTATCTTTTTACAGACAATCAGCGCCGGCATTTCAGCGGGCAAAGGCCAGCCACCACACTTCAACTTCACTGGCAAACATTTTCCCTGCCGGATACAGTGAGTTGGACCGAAGCCAGATTCCGCACGAATAAGGACAGCACCCGGATCATTACGGCAAACAGCAGCAGCGCCGGAACATTTTACAGGGCGTTGAATTCAGCAGGCATCGATAGCGATACCAGTTCGATGAATGTCTGCATTTATACCGATAACTATTCTGCCGATGCCAACTATCTCCGGGCAGCGATCGCAGCCATTCGCGATTTTACCCAGCGTAACATAAAGATCGGCGTTGTCAATAATGCGTCGGTTATTCCCGCAACAACAGACTGGCTTTTCTGGTTATCGGACCGGCCGCTGCAACAGCGTTCGGCAAAACATGTATTTGCATATGGCCCCGGAAGAATAAGGGCGCTGGATGAGGAGATCAATGCAACTGCAGGTATTCAAAACCTGAATGTTTACCGCATAAAGGATAATGCAGTTCCATTGCTGCCCGTTTGGACGGCCGGCGACCGGATCTTGCTTGGGCAGGAGGCAGCGAACCCGCAACGCTACCAGTTCAACAGCCGTTTCGATCCGCAATGGAGCGGGCTGGTATGGCACGATCAGTTCCCGCAATTGATCGCCGGTCTGCTGCTCGACAATGATCCGCGTGTTGACAGCAGATCGCTTGTTGCGATCGATCCGCAGCAACTGCAACCGCAACTGGTGAATGAGGAACTGATATTGCCTAAAGAAAAGACCGAAGCGGCACTGACGCTGGATACGATACTATGGCTGCTTGCGATGGCTGTATTGCTGATAGAGCGACTGATCTCCTTTCAAACCAAACGCAGAAGAGTATGAGCGAACAGCGTGCGGTCCATATCATTCATCAACTGCAGCGAAACTGGAACAGACGGCTGCTGCTGGCGCGCGTTTTACTGGCCCTGGCATCAGCCATTCTGATTTCATCCGCCGGCATTTTCCTGTTCCGTATGAACGCATGGTGGTCGCTGCCTATCCTGCTTATCGCGATGGCAGTAACGATGGCATTGCGCGAAAAGATTTCAGTGAAGGATATCATCATCCATCTCGATACAAACATAGCCGGCCTCGAAGAAAGCAGCAGCCTGCTACTGCAGGATGAACAGCAGATGAACCTGCTGCAGAAATTACAGGTCCGGAAAATTGCAGAAGCCATCGATGAACATCCGCAGCCCGCAAC
The DNA here is from genome assembly GCA_019247775.1 of Chitinophagaceae bacterium. Taxonomy (GTDB): domain Bacteria; phylum Bacteroidota; class Bacteroidia; order Chitinophagales; family Chitinophagaceae; genus Sediminibacterium. The sequence continues at coordinate 40,055 of JAFBAN010000002.1, forward strand.
CATCAGAGCCCGGCTCAACGCCGCAGCGGGCTTTGTGGCTATCGCGATCATACTCTCGGTTCTGCTTGCATGGCTTGCGCCGGCTTCCGGAGTAATGGGCCCATTCGAAACAGCGAATAATCCATCCCTGGTCCATAAACCGGAAATAAAACCGGCGGGTATCGACAGACTGTCGCTGATCCTTACACCACCGGCTTATACCGGCAGAAAACAAAGACAGCAGGATCGGTTCAACCTGAGCATTGAAGAAGGCGGACATTTATTCTGGAATATTACCACCACACCGGGTGTGCACAGTTTGCAACTGCTTTTTAACGACGGCTCCATCCTGCCTTTGCGCTCCACCGATCAACAACACTGGATGGCGGGCAAACTCATAGACAAGCCGGGATTTTACCAGGTAAAACTCGATACGGTACTTTCCGAATTGTACCAGGTAGAAATGATCAAAGACCAGCAGCCCGTGATCACCGTACAATCACCCAAACCGAATACCCTGATCGAGCCCTGGATGCGCAGCGAGTCGCAGGTGAAGCTGGCTCTGAGCGACGACTATGGTATCCGCCAGTCATTCATCGCCGCAACCGTTGCCAGCGGCAGCGGCGAAGCGGTAAAATTCAAACAACAACAGCTGTCATTCCCCGGCTTTGCAGCGGGCGGAACCCAATACCAGTTGCAGAAACTGATCGATCTGAAAGCGCTGGGTATGAAAAGAGGAGATGAACTGTATTTCTACATTACGGCCTCTGACAATCACGGACAGGAAAAACATTCCGATATGTACATCGTGCGCATCGAAGACACGGCGCAGCTGATGAGCGTTGAGGGATTGGCCAGCGGACTCGATATCAAACCGGAATTTTTCCGCAGCCAGCGGCAGATCATTATCGAGACCGAACAACTGCTTCGCGAGAAAGATACGATCAGCGTAAGCGAATTCAACCGGCGCAGCAATAACCTGGGCATCGACCAGAAACTGTTGCGGCTGCGTTACAGCAAATTCCTTGGCGAAGAAGAATCCGAAGGCGCCCATGATGATGCGGGCGGTTTTACCAGCGCTGAGGATTTCAACAATGCGGAAAAGATACTCGATGAAGTGACCCACAAACACGATATCGCCGAAGACGCCAGCTTCTTCGATCCGCAGACCAAAAAGCAATTGAAAGCTACACTGTCCGAAATGTGGAAATCGGAATTGCAGCTGCGCGTGATGAAACCGAAAGAAGCATTGCCTTTCGAATACACGGCTTTACGGTTGCTGAAAGACCTGCAGCAGCAATCGCGTGTTTATGTTGCCAAGACCGGGGTTAAGACCGCCCCGCTCAAGCCCGAGAAGCGACTGACAGGCGAGCTCGACAAGATCGATGCTCCGGTGTTGCAGCAGGATTATCAGCCAGACAATAGCTCGCTCGCTATCCGCAAAGCATTGGGGGCATTGGAACTGGTGAAGAGCAGGGAGGATTTATCGCAACGTTCCATTGCAGATCTGGAACAGGCCAGTATCCAGTTAAGCCAGCGTGCGGCGGCCGAGCCCGGCATTTATCTCCGGGCTTTCGAGTCGCTTCGGCATATCCTGCAACGGAATTTTACCGCGAGCGATATCGAGACCGCCGGGCATGGCCTGCAGCGCATGCTGAACAATGTATCCCGGGCGCCTGCCCGCTGGCAGCGCAGCGCAGACAATGAACTTTCACAACGCTATTTTCAACAGTTAAATCCGGGCAATGAATGATCTCCATTACATAGCCATCGGGTTGAGCACTGCGCTGCTGGGCTTTCTGGTCTGGAAAGAGACCAGCAGGCCTAACAAAGCAAGGATAGGCCTTCGGATCATTGCAAATGTGCTGACAGTGGCCGGACTGTTGTGCCTGATACTCCCATTGCAATATAGAAAAGACCTGCGGAGCGACCGGCGGACTGCGATCGTTTTAACCCCGGGTTTTAGTGAAGACAGCGTAAATGCTTTTATCCGCACGATCTCAGCGGCTGCACCCGTTTATGTTGCCGATAATACTTTAACAGAAGCCCGGAAATTCCGGCCGCAATTGCTGGATAGCAGAGAGCAGGTAGGCAGTATCCTGCATGTGTTCGGCCAAGGATTGCCGCGAGAAACATTGCAAACCTTAGCGGCTGACTCTATTGTCTTTCATCCTTCGCTGCTGACAGGCATCACAGGCGTTCACTGGAATACAAAATTATTCAGCGGTGAAAAGCTGGTGATGACCGGAACTTATCATAATCCATCGGGCAGACCGCTTCGCATTGCCCTGAGCAGTTACCGGTCTGTGATGGATTCCGCAACTATTCCCGCAAAAACCA
>JAFBAN010000021.1 GCA_019247775.1 Chitinophagaceae bacterium
GAGCTGGCCTCCGTCGGTCAGTGGCCCGTCGTTATAGGCATTAACGGCATCGCCGCGAAGGGCTGGCTTCGTAAGCCCCCACTGCTGGTTCAGGTAGGCCGCTTCAGGATCGAGATCGAATACCACCAGGGTCAGCACCCCGTTCAGCGCATCGTAACTGCCTGCGATCCTGCCGGCGGCGGCAGGACTGATCCCCAGTTTACCCCGCTGTTTACCGTCGGCGCGGAAATACAGTACTCCGCTGTCTGTACGCAACCGGCTGGCGGGGATCGCGCCGAAATAGTCCGGGGTCACCGCCTGGGGTACCCGCTGGTTATAAGGAACAGCGATGGTAACCTGGTCGGAAGGCTGGAACATGTCGAGCACCCAAAGACAGGGCGCCCCGCTGGCGCTGTCCCAGGCGGCGACACCGGTATTGACGATACCGTTTTCAGTTCTATAGGCAACAGCTGCGATCTGTCCGCCTATCTGAATACCCAGCAGCCCTCCTATGGCCGCTCTATCCAGAACGGTGATGTTGCGCGTAACGGTCAATTGGAGGTCTGTACCGTTATAGCTGGTCATATGCATTCTTTTCAGCAGCCGCACGGAAGAAGGGCTGGCCTCCAGCAGTTCCCAGGGCTCATGATCGAAAGGTGCAGGTGTTTGCCAGTTCTCAAAAACCTGTTGTTTGCCTTTCTTGAAAAACAGGGAATACCTGTTGCCTTCCGGGCCGAGCCAGAGCCGGTTCTCGCCGCCGTATGCGTTCATATGTGCATCGGGCGGGGCGTCGAATGCTTTGTAGTTGATCCAGCCAAAACTCTGTTTGCCATCGGCAGTAGAAGTAAATACTTTGCCTTGATATTTCGGCGAAACGACCACGCGTGATCCTCCGGTTGTCAGAACGATTACGCTGTCGTACTTCTGCAGAAATGCGAGGTCGTTTGCGAAACCTGGCTCGTGCCGGGATGATCGGTTGCAGGCTATAAAACCTGTGATCAATGCGGGCAGGGACAGAAGGGTGAGGAATTTTTTCATGGGCGGGCATTGATTCGGTTCGTTAAATTACGATTTGCCATCCAATGAACCAGAGGGATCGAACCAGGCGGGCTAACCATCCTGATTCTTCTTCCCACCAACCCTGTTATTTGTTCTTATTTTTATTTCATGAAGATATCTTCCGCCGGGCGCCTGCTACTGTTATATCCGATAATATCTTTTACGATTAGCTCTTATGCCCAGCCGGTCCACTCACGTGGTGCAGATACGCTGCTGAAGAATTCAACTTTTGATACCTCGATCATCTTCAATAATTTCCGCAGTTTAAATGAATATAAAACGGATAGAAAATTACATCTCGATCAGGAGATAAAGGAATTGGAACGGATGGGCATTGATAAAAAAGCGCTCAGGTATATCAGTGATTCGATCCATTTTTTAAATGCTTCGCTGGAGCAGGTCCTCCTGTTTAAGACGCTTTGCAGGATGAATAAATCGGAATCCGCACTGATCAGTTTCAATCAATTCCTGGTTCCGGCAAAATTTCTCAGCACGCAGCGCCTGCTCACACTGTTCAAACAATTTCCGGCAGCACTGCGGAATAGTGTTACAGGACAAACCCTATACGCTAAACTCCGGGGATACCAGGTTGACGATCAATCCCCGGCGGGTAAAAGCTTTTACTTCGGGAACACGAGATTTCAGCAGCTTTCCGGCTCGTATGTACGGGCCGATCAGGTGATCAGCCGGGAAAAATATAAATATTACCTCGTATTGTTCAGTGCATCCTGGTGTGGTCCCTGCAGGTTCGAGCAACAACAATTAATGAGGAACTTCGGCAAAATCGACACAAGCCTGATCAAGCTCATTTCTATTTCGATCGATGCCGAAAAAACTGCCTGGTCGGCGGCCCTGGAAAAAGATCCGGTAGGCTGGCCCACCTATTTACTGGAAAACGGCGCAAACTCAGCGTTCTTCAAGGAGAATGTACCGGGCGGGGCGATACCTTGTAATTTTTTACTGAACGCCGATGGTGCACTGGTAGACAAAAAGCCGGATGTCTTTACACTATTGGAAAAAACGCGGGGGATGAAGCGTTGAAAGATGGCCGATGAAGCTATCTGTTTGAATTATACGTTACGGTGCAAGGCACAACAGGCAATTGCCGGATAAGAAATGGATCCGCAATGACCTTAAGCATGGCGATATCCTACATTTTTAAATAACCGTGGTAGCGGAACATGATTAAAACGTCCTTACAGCGCGAACTGAATTAAATCCGCTTTTTGTAGTACTGCTTTGTGTTGCACTACCGGTAGCTGTTCCGGAGAAATTCTGCCTCCATGCATTGGTTGAACTGGCCTGGGTTGATGTCCAGTAATACGCGGTCATTCCTAAGTTGGATTGACTCCTGTTCGCATTTATTTTATCCAATTCATCTTTGGAAGGGAGGTACCAATCGGTATATCCATTTAAACTGAGTGACCTGCACAGTTTTGCAGCATACGTACCGCTTCCCTGCGCTGAAACAATGGCATTGCTATTGGAAAGACCCGTGCCAATGGCAGATCCGGTAGTGACAGATAAAAAAGCCGAGTTATACCATCTTACCGAGGAACTTACATTGGTTGGGGTAACAATCAGACCGTGTGTTTCTCCGGAAACATAGCCGGGATCTCCGTTTACAAAAATGTATCCGATAATCCCTCCCTGGTAACTGTCGCCCAGTGCCAATGTAGAACGCGTAGTGAAGCTTATTTCCGGTCCATAACTGGTACCGGCGCTATTGGTAGCGTAAGACCGGGCATAATAAACAGTATTGAGTGCCAGCCCGGTAAGTGTATTGCTGTAACTACCCACGGTGTTTTGTGCATCGGATGTTGTATTGTCGGCAATAGTAGGCGCCGAAGACAGCCCCCAGCAAATACCCCTGGCCGTTATTGAAACGCCACCCGTTCCCGAAATATTTCCTCCTACAACTGCACTGGTTGCCTTAATAGAGCTTGCTTCAGTGGTAAGGCTGATTCTCGGAGCTGTAGCTGCAAGTGTTGTGAAAGAATTTTCATTTCCATAGGTGACGCCTGCATTATTTGATAAGTAAGCACGTACATAATAAGTGGTATTGGCAGAAAGGTTGGACATAGTACTGGAAAAACTACCCGGACTCCCGGCATCGATAGATCTGGCCTGGTAAATGGTGGGATTTGAAGTAGTTGACCAACAGATACCGGCTTCCACAGAACCTCCTCCATCAGATGAGAAGGTAGCACCGGAACGTGCCTCATCGCTCCCTATGGCACTTATTGCAGAAGTAACGGGAGCAGTAACAGGTTGACTGGAAACACTTTCCCCTGTTCTTTTTGTACCTGACCCCCCAATGGCGCCATAACGGTTAACATAGTCTGCATTGTTGGCAGTTGTCTTACCATTTTTATCAAGGTAACTGGCTGCCAGTGTGATGTTAAAATAGTTTGCCTGGTTTCTTTCCATTAAAATGCGGTCGTTGGGTATAAGTGGGCTGTTAAAAATAAGCAGCTCTGCATAGCCACCACCGCCGGTCGTTGCATGATAGAAATTTCTATCGCTTCCAATATTATTCCAGGTTACTGAACTATTTGGTGTTTGTGGTGCAACCCCATTAATCATAAGGGTCGTATTAAACACTGCACTGGTGGGCAGTACCGCATTTCCATTTTGCCAGAATTTTGCGTTACTATAAGAAGGGCTGGCAACCCCGGCATAGACAAGAGCGCCAGGAGGGTTTGTATGCCAGTAATAAGAGCCAGTGTGGCCCAACAGAAATCCATCTCCCCCAGATGCGAATTTATTAACAACTGCAACGAACCCTACGGTTGTCATATCTGCCGCCAATTCGAGCGACTTATAATTGGACGAGTTCATGGTTCCAAAAAAACGGATAAACGGCCTGCTATTCTCCATATCAATACTGCCCGCCGATACAATACGGGGTTGCTTTGTTATATCCGTTTGTGTTAAATCAAGCCCATTACCGCTCTGATCATACCATATACTTATAAAGCCATCTCCCGAACCCGTAAAACTCAACAGGCTGGCTGCATCAAGGTCTCCCCCTGCTGTAAATCCTATATCCTGTGTTGCATTATCGCTACTGCGACGAACCCTGCAGGCATATCCCAAATAACTACTACTTAATTTACGAAGCGAATAGGCAGCGGATGCAGGCGAAGCTGCGGTCAGCCCAACCTTATCTAAGGTATTTTGTGCAGACAAGACGCCTAAAGAGCCACACATAAATAACAGGCCTGTCAAAATCACTTTAGAAAAGCACACCTGTGTTTGATGATGGATACACCTTTTCAGACCATGCATATCGGGCAATATAAAAATGCGTTAAGCAAACATTAATAAAAGAAATCAAATTGAACCCGGTCACCTACCGAAATTGTGTAAGAGCCATTATTGACTGCAGAATAAGTTAACGCAGTTCCACTAACGCTATAAGCGGTATTACTGATGCGGATACCATTGATATACATTTTTACTTTACTATTGACAGAAGGTGTTTGCGATAATGTAAAAACCGTTTGCGCAGCAGTAGCTGTAATTTCATCAGCAACTTCTCTTACACTTGTGATTCCGGAAGAAACACTTCCATCGGCCATCAGGAATTGAGAGGAGCTCCCACCCGATCTTACAATCACCGAAGCAGTAAGTGTATCACTCAGCTTTACAGTTGTTCCGCTTAAAGTACCCGTTAAAGTTCCGCCGGCTACGCCGATATAAGAACTGGCGAGGTCGCTGCCGGTTATTTTCACTCCAACCCGGCGGTAGCCTGACAACATAGAGGCCGTATCAACAATAGAAAGCTTATTATTTATAGCGCTATGCATATCTGCCAATGAATCCTGGAACTGTCTTTTTCCTGTGTAAGAAGAAAGCATAGAAGCGGTATCCGATGCATTCAGTTTCTGACCCATATTGTTCCTTATCAATGAAAGTGAATCTGCCAAAGCCGATTTTCTTGTATAGGATTGTAACATCGAAGCGCTGTCGCCGATATTGAGCTTGCCCGAAACAAGATCGTTGATGCTGGATGATAATACATAAGGGGAAAGCATGGAAGCCGTATCGGATGTATTCAGTCTCTGATTTATGCTGCTTCTTACCAATGCAAGTGAATCTGCCAACAACGATTTTCTTGTATAAGGCTGCAGCATGGCGGCACTATCGGTTAAATTCAATTTCCCCGAAACAACGCTGCCCATATTTGACGCCAATACATAAGGTGAAAGCATGGAAGCAGTATCTGATGTATTCAGTTTATGATTCATGCTGCTTCTTACCAATGCTAGTGAGTCTGTTAACAATGATTTTCTTGTATAAGGCTGCAGCATGGCGGCGCTATCGGCTAAATTCAATTTCCCCGAAACAATACTGCTTATATTTGACTCCAGCACATAAGGTGAAAGCATGGAAGCAGTATCCGATGTATTCAGTTTATGATTCATGCTGCTTCTTACCAATGCTAGTGAATCTGTTAATAATGATCGTCTTGCATACGGCTGTAGCATGGCGGCACTATCGGTGAAATTCAACTTTCCTGAAACAATACCGCTTATGTTCGATGACAAAACGTAGGGTGAAAGCATTAAGGCGGTATCCGATTTCCTCAGTTGCTGATCGATGGCCATTCGCAGCAGTGCGAGGGAGTCTATCAATACATTCTTTCTGGCATAAGGCTGTAACATCTGCCCACTATCCGCTATGTTTAGTTTAAGCCGAAAAGAATCCTGTGTGGATTTACTAAACAGATCGACCATATCCAGGCCAAGGACCCTTCTTGCCTCCTGTATAGTGGTAGTCCCTGTTCCGCCATTCGCAATGGATATAACCCCTGTTACATTGCTGGCATTTCCTTTTATATCCCCTGTCACTTTACTTCCACTCACCTCTGCTATCTTGCTGTCTGTAACACTAAGATCAGCGAGTTTGGAAGTGAGTACGGCATTATTGGCCAGTTTAACAGATGTAATAACATTATTGGCAATAACAGGATTCGGATAAGTACCATTCAACTCGCCACCTGCTGCACCTGTTGGCGCCGCTGTAGCCGCGGTAAGTGAAGTCAGAGCATAAGGAACACTAAGCAATTGCGTACTTCCCAGGTTGATGAAACTGGAGCCGCCCGCAGGATCCATCTCCACCTCCATAAACTTGGCTCCTGTGAGCCAGTCTACATTTGCAAGACTTCCTGAAGAAAGGGTTGCACCTGCACTGCCGATCTGTATAGCGAACAACCCCCAGTTATTGGTCTCCGTTATGCGGGTTTCAGTATAGACAACCGGACCCGTCGCAGAATTGTTCCTGATATTTATCCTTAAACTGAGTTTCTGGTTGGGCAACGGAACACCTGCCGCATTTCTTGCCACACCCTGGTAGTTTAACAAAGCAGGAGCCTGCGCACTAACCAGGTTTGCCGACACAATGAAAATAAATGACAATAAAAAAAACAGGCGTACTGAAATGTCTTTCTTTTTCATAAGCGTTTAGACAGATGAACAGGGTTTAATGCTAGTTGACTTTTACAATTTTGAAAGAACCTTTTTTAATTTCCAGATTGGTCAGAGAGCTGAATTGCTGGACACTCAGAACATAAGTACCTGGTAACAGCTTTCTGACATCCAGTTTCTCTGTTACCGGGATGCCGAAATAGTAGAACCGTTTACTGATGATCATTTTACCTTGTGTGTCGTATAATTCGTATTGACTCATACCGGCGCTCTTACCAATAAAATTCACCTGTACAAAATCACGGGCCGGATTGGGATAGAGGGTAATTTCTCCGAAAAGCGATGTACTCGTATTTACCGGAGGCTGATTGACAACCGATGTTTGCAACAGCCCATTGGTAACAATGACAGCCCTACTAGACATTGTAGTAACGGAAGTAGACTCGCCGATACTTAACTCAAATTGAAAATCCTTCATCGTGCCAAACTGTCCCGTAACATTAATGGTAGAAGGATAAATGGACTGAGCCGAACAAAAAAGACCAGTTGACAAAATCGCGGACAGAAGGGCGATCCTTTTATCAGGGATGTGTTCAACCATTATTAACAACTGCACCTGAAATGCATACCAGGCATCCCGTATTTTATCAAAAAATAGTCTCATATTTTGTGTTTTGGTTCAGGCTGATGAATTTCTCCTTCCTGCTTATGCAGTTTCATCCAATCTTCATCACTTAATACTATGATCCTACTATTGCATCAATTACCCGGGCAAAATAAATGCACCTGCACCCGTTAAAAAATAGAGCGGTACGCAAATTGTCTTAACAATTTGAAATCAGAAATCATAGTTGTATGGAAATAAAAACGTAGTCAAAACAACTACAAGGGCGATCTGTGTGATCACCGCTTTACCTGTTTTTGAGTGATCACATCGCCTTTCAGTGAGATGGTAAAAGATATCTTTAAACGCAAGCTGCTTGCGGTGCAGCTAGCTCCGTTTAATTAGTTCTTCCACTTTTCACTTTGTTTGCCGGATCCGCTTATTATTTTCAAACGCGTAGGGTAATTCTTGACCCAGGCTCCGGCCGGTCCACTGTTTCGGACTGACTTTTTCAAGGATTGGATCGCAGGTACCGGAACCGCCGGAACCGAGTGCGTAGGTGAATGGGGCATACACCCGATTTGTTCTTCCGGTTCTCCCGGTTTGAGAACCGCTTGCAGCGATGGTAAACGCATAGGCCTTTGTTTTCAAGTGAGGTGGCTATACAGGTGCCGGTAAGGACGTAAATCGGATACACGATCCGGGGAAGGGGTCGCAAATAAAAACCGTAGAGGAAAAAATACAAAACCCCTGAAAATCAAGGGTTCTGATACGTTTTAAGTCGTATTAATTCGTGATTGTGTGCCCCAGGCGGGAATTGAACCCGCACTCGCATTGCTGCGAACAGGATTTTAAGTCCTGCGTGTCTACCAATTCCACCACCAGGGCGTGGCCGGAGAAAAAAAATCCCGTACCGGTATTCGGTACGGGCGCTTGGAGCGGAAGACCGGGCTCGAACCGGCCACCCCGACCTTGGCAAGGTCGTGCTCTACCAAATGAGCTACTTCCGCATTTATCCGCCGAAGCTTGCGCAAAGGCCGGACGCTTATAAGAACTAAAATTGGAGTGCAAAAATAACCATCACAGGTTCCTGACAAAATTTTTGAGCCTGTTTTTTACTTGTACTCAGGTTTGTACTTGGAGCTCGACTGAACTTCCACATCGGGTTTGCCCGCGTAATGCTGGTGGTACAGACGGTAGCAGCCGCCTAAAACAAAAGCGAGGATACAGAAAACCTGCAGGTAAAACAAAAACCTGGAGGAATTGACCCAGTTCCTGGTGAAATCTTTTTCCTGGCTATCGTGTGTTTCGTGTGACATAGTTTTGAATTGCTGTGCAAAAATAAGGTGTACCGGCAAATTATCGGTCTCCCCGCTTCATAATTTCTGTAAACCTGGTGCGCTTGTTGATAAAATAGTCCCAGACCAGCATCCCATGGTACACCCCTGCAAGTTCCCGCATGGGTCTTCGCCGGCGGGTAGGTCTTTGCGGGTTGAACAGCATCCATCGAAGCAAACCCCAGTGCGCCTGCACAATGGCTACAAAAAAAGCCCTGTCGCCGCCGAGCAAGCCTTTCCAGGCCGACACCGCATCCAGTGTAATGCGGACAGGGATCTTCCAGAGTTTTTCATACCAGGGCAGGTTCTTGCAAAGCATCATCAGGTTATTTCGGAAATTGAGGTACACTTTGCGGCCGCCGCGCGGCAAGGTACCCGCTCCTACATGATACACCACCGATTGTGGGCAGCTCATCACGGTATAACCGGCCAGCTGCATTCTCCAGCAGAGATCGATCTCTTCCTGGTGCGCAAAAAAAGAGCTGTCGAGCCCGCCAAGCTCATGATAGACCGTTGCTCTTACGAACATGGCGGCGCCTGAGGCCCAGAATACCGGAGCGGTCTGCTCATATTGGTGTTCGTCCTTCTCACATACGTCAAAAACGCGCCCCCTCGAAAATGGATACCCGAAACTGTCTATCCAGCCCCCTGCGGCGCCGGCATATTCGAAGCAATCGGGGTTACGCCAGGCCAGCAATTTGGGCTGGCAGGCGGCAATACGCAGATCCGATTCCATCAGCGAAATGATGGGCTGAATCCAGCCGGGCGTTACTTCAACATCTGAGTTCAACAGAACATAGTATTCCGCTTCTACCCTTTTCAGCGCCCAGTTGTAACCGCCGGCAAAACCTTCGTTAGCAGGATGGGTCAGCAACTCCAGCTGCGGATAATGCCGATGCAGAAAATCGATCGAATCGTCGGTGGAAGCATTGTCGGCAACGATGACGCGCAGGTTGTCATAAACCGATGCCAGTATCGATGGCAGAAACTGTTCGAGGTGTTTTCTGCCGTTGTAATTGAGGATCACTACCGCTACCTGGGGAACTGACAATGCAATGATTTGCTGCGAAAATAAGGTGCAGCTTTCAAACTGTGCCTATACCAACATGCATATTCAGATTTAATTGGCAGGACGCCGCCTGTTTCTGTACCTTGCAGTCCAATTCAGGCCCATGCATTTTCTTCTTCTCAATCTCGATTTTCTCGATCACCCGGGAGCCCTGCGGGCAATTAGCAATTAATAATTAATAATTAATAATTAGTAATTAAGAATTAGTCATTAAGGTTGCTGTTGCGCTGCCTGCCCGGTATCCGGGCTCTGCCTTCCATTATTAATTATTAATTCTCCTCTCTCATGTCTGAAAGAACACAGCACTTCATTGACCTTGAAGAACAATTCGGCGCCCATAATTATCATCCCTTGCCTGTAGTGCTTGAAAAAGGCGAAGGCGTATTTCTCTGGGATGTGGATGGGAAGCGTTATTACGATTTTCTCAGCGGATATTCCGCTATCAACCAGGGCCACTGCCATCCGCGTATCGTGGCTGCCATGATCGAACAGGCGCAACGGCTTACGCTTACCTCGCGGGCTTTTCATAACAACAAGCTGGGTGAGTATGAACAGTTCATCACTTCGTGCTTCGGCTATGATAAAGTGCTGCCCATGAACACCGGTGTGGAAGCCGGAGAAACTGCCATCAAACTCGCAAGACGCTGGGGATACAAACACAAAAAGATCCCGGAAAACCAGGCGAAGATCATTTTTGCGGAAGGCAATTTCTGGGGAAGGACCCTGGCCGCGATCTCGGCTTCTACAGATCCATCGAGCTATACAGGATTCGGGCCCTTTATGCCGGGATTTGGCATGGTGCCTTATAATGATCTGCCCGCTCTTGAAAAAGCGTTGCAGGATACGAACGTCGCGGCTTTTATGGTAGAGCCCATCCAGGGCGAAGCCGGAGTAGTGGTACCGGATCAGGGTTATCTGAAAGGCGTGAGAGAGCTCTGCAGCAAATACAAGGTTCTGTTCATCGCCGATGAGATCCAGACCGGGCTGGCACGTACCGGGATGATGCTTGCATGCGATCATGAACAGGTAAGACCGGATATCCTGATGCTGGGTAAAGCCTTAAGCGGAGGCCTGCTGCCGGTGTCCGCCGTGCTGGCAGATGACGAAGTAATGCTCACCATCCAGCCGGGCGAACATGGATCAACTTATGGCGGCAATCCGCTGGCCTGTGCCGTAGCGGTTACTGCGCTTACAGTATTGAAAGAGGAACGGATGGCTGAAAACGCGGCCAGGCTCGGACAGTTATTACGCGATGGTATCGCAGCTATCGCTTCGCCACACGTTTCCATCATTCGCGGAAAAGGGCTGCTCAATGCGATCGTGATAGATCATCCGGATACGGACACGGCCTGGAAACTATGCCTGCTGCTGAAAGAGCACGGCCTGCTGGCCAAGCCTACCCATGGCGATAAGATCCGGTTTGCGCCACCGCTGGTGATCACCCACGACCAGATCCTTGAATGTGTGGACATCATCGCGGCCTCACTTGCAAAACTCTGAGAAGATATCAGGCCCGGGTTTTTGAAGGCATATCCACTTTGGGCAGCAATGCCATCAGCTGGATAATTACTGCCAGCACTATGATGATATACAAAGCCGGTTTTTTTTCGGGGCATTCTCCCATCATACAGGAAGACAGCAGCAGGAAATTGCGAAAGGCCCAGGCCAGGTTAAGCGCCGCCACAAATACATTGGTACGCTTGGCCCCGATCTTCGGCACTGCAAACAGTAACAACATCATCCCGCCCAGGATCAGATGGAACAAACCCGGTTTACCGAAATTGGTGCCTTCGGCATGCATTCCGTAAACCAACAGCTGCCTGCTGGCGATATAGGTCCATGGCATAAAACATAAAACGGCAAGGATCAACGTGGCAATGATGCCTATGGTCTGGGAATATTTCATCTGTTCGTTATGCGGCAAACCTATAACTTTTTCAATTATTCAGACCGCTGTTGCCGGGGGCGGGCATACCGTAATTTCGAATATCTTTATTGAATGCCAGGACTGACAAACCCAACAGCAATGAAGAAATCCCTCCCACTGCAACTCTATGCCGGTATTGCACTGGCGGTGATCATTGTATTGCTTGTAGCCATTTTCACTATTGTTTCGCTGGAAAAACAGGAAGAAGAAGCCGCCTGGGTAACCCATACCATACAGGTACTGCAGAAAACCAGGGATATCCGTTACCAGTTGCTGCAGATGCGCGGCGCAAGAAGGGCCTACTGGATCACAGGCAGGGAAAATTTCCTCGACTACTATAATAACGGCAACAGTACCATACCCAATATGGTGCATGATCTCCATAACCTGGTAGCGGATAATGCGCAGCAGACGATCAATACCAGTAAACTGGACTCGGCTATCAGTTCGCTGTTCACCTTCTGGGATGGCAGCGGTAAACTGGATCCCCGGCAACCTAAAGAAACGCTTGCAGCCATCACCCTGCAGGAGGAAAACAAACTCAACCAGATCTATGGTTTGTTCGAGATCGTGAAGGCGGAAGAACAACGCTTGCTTGCCATCCGGGAAGAAGCATTGAAAAAACGGAATAATCTCACCCGCACATTTATCATCGGCGGTATCAGCATACTGATGGTGATCGTGCTGATACTGGTGAATGCCGTCATCGCTACGCTCAAGAGCAGGATAAGGGCGGGCAACCGGCTGCAGGCCAGTTTGCAGGAGATGGAGAAGGTACACGCGGTGGCCGAAGAAAAGAACTGGGTGCTCACCGGCGTAGCTACGATTACGGCCCAGATCCAGTCGGTGGATGGTACCAACAATCTCAGCCAGGATATTATCGACGCAGTTGTCAATTATATGGAATTGCCGGCGGGCGCCCTTTATATCGCCGATGAAAAGCAGAACCTCACCATGGCTGCTGCCGTAGCCGTTTCCTCTGCCGCAAAAACCGGGTTCGAAAAAGGGGTTGGCATTGTTGGCAATGCAGCGCTGAAACGGGAAATCTCCATCACGCGGAATATCCCTGCAGATTACTGGCGCATCGAATCGGCTACGGGTACCACCAGCGGCAAGGGTGAGATCGCCTGCATACCCCTCTGGGTTGCCGAAAACCTCAAAGGCGTGATCGAGCTCGGCAGCCTGCATGAGTTTCAGCCCAAACAACTGATGCTGCTGGAAGCGATCAGCAGTACGCTGGCAACATCGATCCACACACGCCAGTCGAGGCTCAGGATCAACAAGCTGCTCGAGCAGGTGCAGGAGCAAAAAGAGGCCATGGTAAGTCAGCAGGAAGAATTGCGCCAGACCAATGAGGAACTCAGTCGACAGACAGAAGAACTCCAGGCTTCCGAAGAAGAACTTAAAACCCAGGAAGAGGAACTGCGGCAGATCAATACCGAACTGATCGAAAAGAACGAGACCGTGGAGAACGCGCGTCAGGCCCTGATCCTGAAAAGCCGCGAACTGGAAGCTACCAGCAAATACAAATCGGAGTTTCTGGCGAATATGTCGCACGAGCTGCGTACCCCGCTGAACAGCGTATTGATCCTTGCCAAGCTGCTGGCCGATAACAAGCCTGCGAACCTCAATCCGAAGCAGATCGAGTACGCCAAGATCATCCATAAGTCCGGCACCGATCTGTTGCAGCTGATCAACGATATCCTCGATCTTTCCAAGATCGAAGCGGGAAAAGTAGAGCTGTTCGTGGAAGAAGTGAGCATAGACGGCATCGTGAACGATCTTAACCAGCTCTTCACCATTGTGGCCGCAGAAAAAGAGATCCGGTTCGAGACACAGCTGGGCGAGAATATCCCTAAAGTGCTGCATACCGATAAACAGCGCGTGGAGCAGGTATTGAAGAACCTGCTCTCGAATGCATTCAAGTTTACACCCAAGGATGGATCCGTAACGCTGAGTTTTACCAACAGGGACCTGTTCGGCAAACAGCGCATCGGTATCAGTGTATCGGATTCGGGCATCGGCATTTCCAAACCGCAGCAGCAGCTGATCTTCGAAGCATTTCAGCAGGCAGACGGTTCTACCAGCCGGCAGTACGGGGGCACCGGACTGGGGCTGTCCATCAGCCGCGAGCTGGTGCGGCTGCTCGGCGGCGAGATAGAGATCCAGAGCGAGGAAGGCAAAGGCAGTGTATTCACCATCATCTTACCGCATGTGCTGGAAGTGGAATCGATGCCTTCTACCGCTTCGGCCGCGCCGCTCCCCGAAGTTGCGGCGTTCAATGATTTTACCGAACAGGAAAAAGTAGAGGACGACCGGAAAGTATTCGGCGAAAGCGATAAGACCATCCTCATCATCGAAGACGATGTGAATTTTGCCACCATCCTGAAGGATTTTGCCCGGGATAAAGGTTATAAAGTAATGGTAGCACTGAAGGGCGATGAAGGATTGGCCTATGCAAAACGCTACCGGCCTGATGCGATCATCCTCGATATTCAACTACCGGTGATCGATGGCTGGTCTTTGCTGCGGATGTTCAAAGCGGATGAACAACTGAAAAATATTCCGGTACACGTGATCTCGGCTTTCGACGACAATCGCCTGTATACGGCCGGTGCACTGGCTTATGTAAAAAAGCCGGTTGACCGTGAGGGGCTCGAGAAAGCATTTTCACGGATAGGCGTTTACCTGAGCGAGCATATCAAAAAAGTGCTGATCGTTTCCGCCAGCCATTTCAGGGACGACAGCCTGAGGCAGTTATTCAGGCAGAAACACCACGATACTGATTTTGAGCAGGTATCCGGAATTGAAGAGGCCCGCGAAAAACTGCGGGCCGAAAAATTCGGTTGCCTGATCGCAGATATCGGCACCGATGTATCGGCAGGCATTGGTAACCTGCAGCACCTGCAGGAGGAATTGAAGAATCAGTCTATTCCTGTTATCATTTATCTCGATACCGATATCTCGCCGGCCGATGAACTGCAGCTGAAGAAAATATCCGACGTGATCGTCCGCAATTCCCCATCTGTGAACAGCCGTCTTAAAGATGAGCTGGAACTATTTTTGTTCAAGGTTCAGGAGAGTGATGCAAAGCAGGAAACCAGAACAGCTGTTCCGCCGGTAAACGACAGGAGCCTGGCTGGTAAAAAGATCCTGGTGGTGGACGACGATATGCGTAATGTGTTCGCGCTGTCGAATGTGCTGGAGAACCAGGACATGGTAGTGGTGCCGGCGGCCGATGGCCGGGAGTCGCTTGCGATCCTGGAGAAGGACAGATCCATCGACCTGGTATTGATGGATATCATGATGCCGGAAATGGATGGCTACGAAGCGATCCAGGCCATCCGCAAGAAACTGCAGCTTGTGAAACTGCCGATCATTGCGCTGACGGCTAAAGCGATGAGCGGCGATCGGGAAAAATGTATAGAGGCAGGAGCTTCGGATTATATCACCAAACCGGTGGATACGCAAAAACTGATTTCACTGATGCGTGTCTGGCTTTCAACGTAAGAATGGAAACAGGAGAACGGATACATATAGGCGAGCTTGATGAAATCCTGCAGGTGATCCTCCATAGGTATGGTTATGATTTTACCGATTATGCAAGAGCTTCCCTGCTCCGCCGCATCAACCGCTTTGCCGAAGAGATTGGCAGCGCCTCGGCCTACGACCTTCGGTACACGCTCGTGAACGATGAGCCGGTTTTCCGCAGATTTCTCGAGCAGGTAACCGTAAATGTAACCGAACTGTTCCGCGATCCGGCTTACTACAAGGCGATGCGGGAAAAAGTATTGCCGGTGCTGGCCTCCTATCCCATCATCAAGATCTGGCACGCAGGCTGCTCAAGCGGGGAAGAAGTTTTCTCCACCTGCATCCTGCTGCACGAAGCAGGCCTGCTCAGCCGCTCACGCATCTACGCCACCGATATCAATCCGGCCAATCTCGAGAAAGCCAAGTCCGGGATACTTTCCCTCCGGCTTATGAAAGACTATACTTCCAACTACCTCCATTCGGGCGGTAAACAGGATTTCGCGGACTATTATACCGCCATGTACGACCATGCCATCAT
>JAFBAN010000027.1 GCA_019247775.1 Chitinophagaceae bacterium
CGCTGAGCTGCTGAAGCCATTCAATGTGGATCTTTTGGTCTGCGATCCTTACCTGCAGCAAAGTTCGTTGCCCGCCGATTGTCAACTTGTATCCAAAGATGAATTACTGCGGCGTTCGGATATCGTGTCGGTGCATGCATCGAGGCTGGATAATAAAGGCGTGCTGATCGAAACTGGCGACTATAGCATTATGAAAACAGGTGCGATACTTGTAAATCTTTCGCGCGGAGGGATGATCGATGAAGAGGGACTGATCGCAGCATTGCGATCCGGACAAATAGCAGGCGCCGGCCTCGATGTATTTGGCGCCGAGCCTTATCAGGGGCCGCTCTGTGAATTTGAGAATGTCATACTCACGCCACATTCGGCCACGCTTACAGTGGAAACCCGGGTGGCCATGGAAATGGAATGTGCTGAAAAATCGATCCGGTTTTTGCGGGGCGACATCGATCCAAAAGAGAAAGTAGTATAGTGAACCGGCATGAATACGAACGCCTGATCCAAACCTGTGATGAGGTATTGCTGCATCACCTCGGACAGCCGGAGATCATCGCTGTTCCCATGCTGCATGTGATGAATGGGCATCCCAACAGCACGGCAAAATACAGGTTCGCTTTTTCCGACCGTACGATCGTTCAAAAGCTGGGCGTATGGTTCTACCAACGCGCTCATTTGCTCTATAAACTGGCGCAATCCCTTGCTGCTGACAAACACTGGTATTGCCACCTTCACCAGGCCGATATTGTCTTTATCTCGCATTATGTGAGTGCTGCAAACGGCGAAGCGGATTTTTATTACGGCCGCCTTCCGCAGTTCCTGGCTGAAAAAGGACTGCTGACCTGCAGCGGCCTGGTGGATCATACCCCGGGCAGCAAAAAAGGTTTTGGGACCGCCAAGTCGGCTTTATTTCCCAAAACACTTTCTTTTGCGGATGAGTGGCGGATCCTCAAACAACGGTTGTATGCCCGACGCACGCTGCTGCGATCAAAGCACCAGGCAGCCGATCCTGCAGCCAGGAAGATCATCGGCGAAGCGGCCATCGCTGCCCTCAGCCCGGAAGCTGCAGCCGCCCTCCGTATCGGGTCCTGTGTTCAGCGCATGCTGCAACATACGGGAGCACGGCACCTGGTACTCACCTGGGAAGGCTGGTCCTGGGAACGTCTCGCGGTTTCCATGGCCCGGGATAAACATATTCAGTCCATCGGTTACCAGCATACGATCCTTTTCGAAAGCTCGCATAGTCTGAAGCGGAGCCTGGGTATGCAATATGATCCTGATATCGTTTGTACCCTGGGCGATATTACCGCGGGCATCCTCCGTAATTCGGGTGGATTGCAGCATACAAAACTGGTTACCTATGGTTCACACCGGTTTTCCGGAACGGCAATCTGTCCGGAAGCCGTTTCAGAAAACAGCTGTCTTGTTGTGCCAGAGGGCATCGAACCCGAAGCGCTGTTATTGTTTGGTTTTGCAGTGGAGATCGCGAAAAAGCAACCTTCGGTCCGGTTCATATTCCGCAGTCATCCCGTTCTTCCTTTTCAGGCACTTGCCGAAAAATACCAGGAACTGAAGGTATTGCCGGAGAATTGCAGCCTGTCAACTTCGCCGAACATCAATGAAGACTTTAAACGTTCGCAGTTCCTGTTATACCGTGGTTCTTCGGTGGTGTTGTATGCTGCGCTGCATGGCTTGCGGCCTGTATACTACCAAAGGCCTTCGGAACTGTCCATAGATCCGCTGTTCGCGCTGAATACCGATTGGCGGACGGTGGTCTGCAGTGAAGCTGATTTCGCCAGTATTATAGAAAAAAGCCAGGGCCTGAACATGGAACAGAAGGATCGGCTCGCCCGGGAAACACGTGAGTTCTGCATGAATTATGTTTGTGCGCCAAAACAGGAGACCTTTTATGAATTGGTCTCTTCTGATATTCAATAATAAAAACACCATTATGTTCGCCACCCGGTATTTACAGGAAGCAAAACAGATACTCGATCAGATCGACACATCGCAGGTAGAAAAGATGACCGTGCTGTTGGCTGAATTACGACAACAGGGCGGAAGGCTTTTTCTGATCGGTGTGGGCGGAGGCGCCGGACACGCCAGCCATGCTGTGAACGATTTCAGAAAGATCGCCGGCATTGAGTCTTACTCACCCAGCGACAATGTAAGCGAGCTCACGGCGCGCACCAATGATGAAGGCTGGGAAACCACTTACGCAGCATGGCTGAAAGTAAGCCGGATCACTTCAAAGGATATGTTGTTCGTTTTTTCAGTAGGCGGCGGTGATGCCGAAAAAAATATCAGTGCAAATATTGTCAATGCCCTCAAACTCGCAAAGGAAACAGGCAGCCGCATCATCGGTGTGGTGGGTCGCGATGGAGGTTATACCGCTAAAGTTGCCGATGCATGCGTTATCGTTCCTACGGTCAATAAAGACTATATCACACCGCATACCGAGTCTTTTCAGGCGTTGATCTGGCACCTGCTGGTTTCCGATCCAAGACTACAGCAAATGAGCAATAAATGGGAGTCGCAAAAATGAGCAGCCGCGCATGGTCCTGAAAAAAGCGATGCCTGCTGCCGCCTGGCTTGTTCTGATCGGATTGGCGGCCAGGATACTCGTCTGGCTGTTGCTGGCGTCTCCCGCTCCGTTGTCGGCGTACAGCGGTGGCCAACGCCTGTTCTTTGAAGCGCTTACCCGGCATTTTGGCGATTACACAGGTTTTACATCGCAGATCCCGCCGCTTACTCTGTATATCATCGCCGGCGTATTTAAAATTGTGGGTATTGAAACAGCGTTGAGCATGCGTGTCTTTACCGGATTGGTGGGCGTATTGGATATAGTTGCCGTATGGATGGCTTACGATGCGGCAATAAGATCGGGCGCAGGTCGCCGGGCCGCATTTTTTGCATCCTTACTTTTCTCCCTTGCACTGATACCTTTCGAACTCTGGCGCGAGGGTATGCATTACGATCATTACACTGTTTTTTTTACGGCATTCTTTGCCTGGGCACTCAGCCGGGTTTTCCGCCGGCAGGATACAGGCTCCGGTATAGTCGTATCGATTGCAGGAGCACT
>JAFBAN010000060.1 GCA_019247775.1 Chitinophagaceae bacterium
TCCCTATGGCAATGCGGCCAGCGTGTTTACGCAGAATGGCGGCATGGCCCGTTATATCATCGATCGTGCGAGCGCGGGAATGATCGGCGTAAATGTGGGTGTGCCCGTTCCAAGAGAGCCATTTTCTTTCGGGGGATGGAATGAAAGCAAATTCGGGGTTGGGGATATAACTGGCAAAAGCTCGATCGAGTTCTGGACCAAGTTGAAAAAATCAACTACCAAATGGAATCCGGAGGCTGGGGTTAACTGGATGAGCTAAATATGTATCGCAGGGAACGCTGGGGACCGCAGGGTTCGCGGGGCTAAGAAATTCCCGCTGCGTTCGCTGCGTACCACAGCGTTCCCTGCGATACTGCTGATGCAGTTCTTGATTTCGGCTGGATAGAATTGCAGGACTGACTTACAATCGAAACAATCACAACATCAAACAATAACTCATGTTAAAGACCATCTCAGAAGCGCAGGAAGTGATCCAGGATAATTTGGAGTACACGCTTTTTTCCTGGAGCAAACAGAAAGGCATCACTCCCATCGCCGTGAAATATGCGGAAGGAGTTTACCTGTACGACTACGATGACAAGCGCTATATCGATTTCTCTTCCGGGCTGATGAATGTGAACATCGGTCACGGCAACCAGCGTATCACCGAAGCGGTAGTACGACAGATGCAGGAAGTGAGTTATGTTACGCCCAGCTGCGTTACCAAAGTAAGGGGCGAACTGGGCAAAAAACTGGCTGAGATCTGTCCGGGCGACCTGAACAAAGCATTTTTCACACTCTGCGGCGCCAGCTCTATCGAGAACGCGATCAAGCTCGCGAGACTGTATACCGGCCGCCATAAAATACTTACCCGCTACCAGTCCTATCACGGTTCATCCAACGGCGCTATGACTGCCAGCGGCGATCCGCGCAGATTGCCCGTAGATGCGCAGCAGGCGCCCAATTTCGTTCATCTCGATCTCCCTTATCTGTATCGCTGGGAATATGGCGAGGAAGCATTGTTGAAAGAATCCATTGCACAACTCGAGCGGCTCATTGCTTACGAGGGTGCGGGCAATATTGCCGCGATCCTGCTCGAAGGCGAATCGGGATCATCGGGTTGTTTGAAATATCCGGCCGGCTATCTGAAGCAGGTACGGGAGATCTGCAACCGCAATGGTATCCTGCTGATCATGGATGAAGTAATGAGCGGTTTCGGACGTACAGGCAAATGGTTCGGATTCGAGAATCACGGTATCGTTCCCGACATGATCGCTATGGCCAAAGGGCTTACCTGCGGATACCTTCCATTCGGTTGCCTGATGGTAAGCGATAAGATCGCGGCCAGATATGATGATGCTGTACTGCCGCTCGGCCTCACTTATTCAGCTCATCCCGTGAGCTGCGCTGCGGCGTTGGAAACACTCAAGATCTACGAAGACGATAACCTGATCGAAAATGCGGCTGCCATGGGCGCCTATATCGAAAAACGGGTGGAGGAAATGAAACTGAAGCACCCGAGTATCGGCGATTTCCGGAATACCGGCCTGCTCGGCTGTATCGAACTCGTGAAGAACCGGAACACCAAAGAACCGATGGCCCCTTTCAACGCAAAGCCTGATGAAATGGCCATAATGAATAAAGTGGCCGCGAAGATCAAAGAGCTCGGAATGTACACTTTTGTACGCTGGAGTTATATTTTTATAGCGCCGCCGCTCTGCGTAACCAAAGAGCAGGTAGATGAAGGGCTGGCGATCATCAGCGAAGCGATCGGGATTGCCGATGAACAGGTAACGGGGTAACTTTATCAGGCACCAAAACCAATTGCATGCACCCGAATTCATTATTCAGTGAAGACCTGGCTCCTGTTCCGGCAGAGCGCCGGAGCTGGAATACCTGGAACTATGCCGCACTATGGATCAGCATGAGCCTTTGTATCCCTACTTATATGCTTGCCAGCTCGTTGATAGAAGGAGGCATGAACTGGTGGCAGGCGATACTCACGATCTTTCTGGGTAACCTGGTAGTGCTGGTGCCGATGATACTTAATGGTCATGCAGGCGCCAAATACGGCATCCCATTCCCTGTTTTTGCAAGGGCCAGTTTCGGTACCCGCGGCGCGAATATTCCCGCCATGCTCAGGGCTATTGTTGCCTGCGGCTGGTTCGGCATCCAGACCTGGATCGGCGGATTTGCATTGTACCAGATGTTCAGGGTATGGTTCCCTTCGCTGGATCATTTGCCGCAAATATTCCCTGCCTGGTTCGGTTTGCAGACGGGCCCTGCCATCAGTTTTGTTTTATTCTGGCTGCTGAATATGTACGTTGTTTACCTCGGGGTGGAAAGCATCAAGAAGCTGCTTGTGTTCAAAGCCTTTTTTCTGCCGGTG
>JAFBAN010000098.1 GCA_019247775.1 Chitinophagaceae bacterium
GTTGTAGAGAGTGGTGATGGAAGATGTCGAGTAATGCTATGCAGCCAGGAGGTAAGAGAATCGGGACCTGTTGTACAATTTTACGCCAGGAGAAATGTGGGTCAGTTTGCTACGGAATGAGTGGGTCAATTTAATTGGATTGTGCAATTTGAAACCGAATATGATTTTCGAAATATGTTATCAACTGTAGAATCAATCATGCCCGATGTTATTCTATTAGATATAATGCTACGGTGGACTAACCCATCGCCAAACATGCCAGAATACCCAGAAGAGGTTAAAGAGGAAGGGTTTTATACTGCGGGATTTAGATGTCAAAAGATTTTATCAAGCAATAGTAAATTGATGCATATCCCTATAATTTTTTATACTGTTTTGGACAGAGTTGACTTGCAAGATAAACTTAAGGAGGTGCCAAAAACTGTTACACTACTAACTAAAGATATTTCTAGTTTACTAAGCCAATTAAAAGGCCTTAAGTCAAAAAGATGAATTGCCAGACCTTTGAGTAATGTACATTCTTGGATGAACAGCGTTCTTCATTCTCAGCAGAGTGTCCTTAAAGGTATTAATAAGAATGTTCTCCTCAGACGTCTCTCGAAGACGACTCTGCGGTTTTCGAGAATATGCAGTTTATTGACTAGTCATCCCGCCCATCCCTCACGATCCAGCGACCGATAATGTATCGCCTCCGCCAAATGCTCCGGCTTGATGTCTTCACTAGCCGCCAGGTCAGCAATCGTCCTGCTTACTTTTAAGATTCTATCATAGGCGCGGGCACTCAGGTTCAATCGCTCCATCGCTTTTTTCAGCAGGTTTTCTCCCGCTGCACCTATCAGACAAATCTCGCGCAACTGTTTACTGCTTATCTGCGCATTGGCATAAGTACCGCTGCAATTCAGATAGCGCTGTGCCTGTATTTCGCGCGCCCTGATCACGCGTTCGCGGATAGCGGCAGACGGCTCCGCATTTTGCTGCGCGCTCAGTTCACTAAAAGCGACTGGGGTAACTTCAACATGCAGGTCAATGCGATCCAGCAGTGGCCCTGAAACTTTGTTCAGATATTTTTGTACCGCGCCCGGCGGACAGGTACACTCTTTCTCCGGATGATTGTAAAATCCACAGGCGCATGGGTTCATCGAGGCGATCAACATGAAATTGGCGGGAAAATCCAGCGCCATTTTCGCGCGCGAGATGGTTACCTTTCTTTCTTCCATCGGTTGCCGCATCACTTCGAGTACGGTTCGTTTGAATTCGGGCAGTTCATCGAGAAAGAGTACGCCGTTATGTGCAAGTGAGATCTCTCCCGGCTGCGGCGTGCCGCCACCACCTACGAGTGCAACATCCGAAATGGTGTGGTGCGGAGAACGGAAAGGGCGTTTGCTGATCAGCGCACTGTTCTCCGGCAGTTTGCCGGCCACGCTGTGGATCTTGGTGGTTTCGAGCGCTTCCTGCAAACTCAGCGGTGGCAGGATCGTAGGCAGTCTTTTAGCCAGCATCGTTTTGCCCGCACCCGGTGGCCCGATCAGGATCGCATTATGCCCGCCTGCCGCAGCGATCTCCATGGCGCGTTTGATATTTTCCTGGCCCTTCACTTCGCTGAAATCGATATCGAAATCGTACTGGTTGCCGAAAAATTCTTCGCGTGTATTTACGACTACCGGCTGCAGCGATCGTTCATCCTGGAAGAAGCGCACCAGTTCGGAAAGATGCTCCACTCCGTATACATCCAACTGGTTTACCATACCGGCCTCCCTTGCATTCGCCAGCGGAACGATCAATCCCTTGAACCCTTCTTTCCGGGCCTGTATTGCGATTGGTAAAGCGCCTTTGATGGATTTGACCGTGCCATCCAGGCTGAGCTCACCCATGATCACAAAATCTTTGAGCTTTTCCGGCAATTCAAGCTGCTCGCTTGCGCCGAGTATGCCCATGGCGATGGGCAGATCGAAGGCGGAGCCGGATTTACGGATATCCGCCGGCGCCAGGTTCACCACGATCTTGGTGCGCGGCATATGAAAATCGTTTGTTTTGATCGCGCTCTCGGTGCGCTGCAGGCTCTCGCGAACCGCATTATCCGGCAGGCCCACTATGGTATAGTGCTGGCCCATACTCACGTTCACTTCAATCGTAATGGTGATGGCTTCCACGCCGTAAACAGCGCTGCCGAAGGTTTTAACAAGCATACACAAACTAATTCTGTCGCCGCAGCAGTTGCAGGCGGAAGAAAATTAGCGGTAATAGCTGAGAGGAGGTACAGTATTTATACCTGAATTGTAGCTGGTGTAATTGCCGGATCTGGCCAGTGGTGCTTGTAGATTGCTGGTCAGCTACCGCGCCAGTTTTTGTAGCTTTTGATCTATGAACATTTCATAACGTTCTGTTATGCCGGCATCACTTATAGCTGCCAATTTTGTCGTAACGAGTGGTCCCGCTATTCCGAAACCCAAACCGTACCAGACTGCTTCCAGCGAGAGTTGGATGATGCTTGCGACAAAGCAAATTAAAGCCAAGCCTAATGACGTGCAGAAAATGATCTTGAAGCTTAAGGCAGATTCAATATTCGTGGATATAACTGTTTTTCCTTCGCTGTCTTTTTCAATCTGGCCATACAGAATTGATCGATAATTTGTTCCGTGAGTTGCCGCAGAAGATATTGAGGTCATTTGAAAATTATATCCTCCAGTGAAGCGCGCATAGATGTCAACTGAGCTAAAAACACTGCCGGATTCGTCAAAAACGCCTTCTATTTCCGATCTTGCTATATCAATGGGAATATCGTAGTGATATGTATTGCGTTTGATACTAAACAAAGGTTTAAGCAACCCGTTCATAGAAGATGATTCAGTTTGAAATTTAGATCACTTGAGTTTATTGAAAGGATCAGACAAATAGCTTAGTTCCACTGTATCGCATAATAAATGCAGGGCACAGTCCCGATATTGGTAAGATTGTGCAGCACATTCGAACCCAGGAATACAACATCTCCCGAATTCGCTTTCTCGTGATCGGTGCCGATCTGCATCTCTGCATTTCCCTGCAGCATCAAAATGATCTCCTCATTCTTATGCGTATGCGGATCGTGGCTTTTGTTATTGGGATTGAGCGTGGTAACATGAATATCGAAACGGTTCAGCATCGCGGTCTGCCGGTCGAAGAACTGCCGCACCCCGCCTTTATCATGGGGCTTAAAAACGATCTGGTTCCAATCCATCATAAAAGATCCGCCCGCTTTCCTTCCCCGCTCCGCATCGGCCGGCGCTATCGATACATAATCCATCTCGTACAACTGCACCATATTATTTACCGCCATCAGCACCAGCCTGGATCCCGGCTGCAATGAGATCACCGAGCCGCGATCGAGTACAGCCATGCTGTCGTTCATTTGCACTTTGACCGGACCGTTCTTCACTATAAAAAATTTCTCGACCGGAGAGTCCGGATTGAAAGTCAGGGTTTCTCCTTTCAACATCGTTACTCCTGTCATGCTATGCTTTGCAAGAATAGCCCCCGAGCCACTGAATACAGGTCTCGCCGTTCCTTTCCTGAGCCCCGCCGCACTGCTGTCCCAGCTGTACACATGGGATACAACAGGACTGGTCTGCCCCATTGCGAAGCCGGCTGCCAACAAACAGAAGATCGTCAGTTTTATTTTCATATGCCGGTGTTTGGCGTTAAGCGTTTCGCGTTCAGCTTTTTGCTTTAAACAAGATACTCATAATTTTTCCAGCAAATCCACCACCCCTTCTTTTTTCAGGATCAGGTAGCCCAGCCGGTCATTGCTGATGCCGGGCTTCAGCTGGTAGCTGAACAGCAGCTGGTCGTCCTGGACGGAGGTTTCAAAATAATGGAACTGGATATTGTCGTACCTGCGCAATTCATCGCCGATCTCGTACAAATGCGTAGACAGAATGAAAAGTGCATTCTTCATCTTGCGCAGTCCTTCTATCACGGTCACACTGCACTTCACCGCGTCCTGCTGGTTGGTGCCCTTGAACAGTTCATCGATCAGGATCAGCCAGTTCCTGCCATCGCTGATCAGCTCTACTGTGTTTTTAATGCGCTGCACCTCGTTGAAGAAAAAGCTTTCGCCTTTGATGATATTGTCCACCACCTGGATATTGCTCAGCAGTCCGTCAAAATAACTCAGCCGCATTTCCTGCGCGGGAACTCCCATTCCCAGATGCGCGAGATAGGCAGATACACCCACGGCCTTGATGAATGTGCTTTTGCCGGCCATATTGGCGCCGGTCAGGAACAAAAAATTCTTTTCGATCCGGAGGTCTATATCGTAAGCAACAGGTGTTTCCAGCAAAGGATGATACAGGCCGGTGGCCGCGATATACGGATCGGCGGTCTTACTCACCGCGGGAAAACTATAACCGTTTTTACGGCAGGCGGTAGCCAGACCAAGATATGCATCCAGGCGACTATAAATATCGATCAGCTCAAAAGCGGCGGTCTTGTATCCATGCAGCAGAAAGCCCCCGTAAGACAGTATATTCACTTTTGTGAGCGATTTCTTGTCTGCCTGGATCATTTCCTGGATCAAAGGTTTGTTCAGGAGCATCGACATCCGGGTGGTCCAGAGGGAAAGCTGTTTGCTCAGCGAACGTTTTTCCAGCATCGAAACGATCTGCTGCAGACCGCGGTTGAAATCGATCGCGTGTTCTACCGAATACCGCACCAGGGAAAAATCGTGCGGGTTGAGGATGCGGTATAGCAGTGCATCCACGGTGTTGGGCCGGCCGGAAAAACGGTTGATCTGCGAATCATAAAACTTCTCGATCATCATCACAGTGCCATTGGTCACATAAGCAGGCCAGTCTTCCGCTACTTCCATCAGGCACTGGATCGTCCGCTGCGTATCCTGTATCGCTTCCAGCGAATCCAGCGGATGGCTCAGCAGGTAGCGCAATTGCTCCCGGCCTCCATTGGTCTGCGAATGATTGAGATGATGGAACAGCGATTGCTCCTCCTCACTATGGAAGATCGACAGGTCGGCAAGCGTGGTTTTATCGATTTGCATGAAAAGAGTTGGGAATGAGATTATGAGTTGAGAGTTTGGCGTTTGGCGTTTGGCGTTTG
>JAFBAN010000189.1 GCA_019247775.1 Chitinophagaceae bacterium
CCGGTTTCTTTTTCACCCCCGAAGGCGCCGCCTATCTCGGCCCCGCTGGTGCCGATATTCACGTTGGCGATCCCGCAATCGCTGCCGGCCTGTGATAAGAAAAGCTCGGCTTCACGGATATTGAGTGTCATGATAGAGGAGGAGAGACCTTGCGGAACGCCGTTCTGCAGTGCGATAGCTTCCTCCAGCGTGGCGTATTTCATCAGGTACAGGATCGGCGCAAAGGTTTCATGCTGCACGATGGGCAGGTGATTGGCCGCTTCTGCGATGCAGGGTTTTACGTAACAGCCGCTCTCATAGCCTTTGCCTTCGAGCACGCCGCCTTCCACCACGAATTTGCCGCCCTGTTGTTTGCATTGTTCTATCGACTGCAGATACATATTCACTGCGTCCTTATCGATCAGCGGTCCTACATGGTGTTTGGTATCCAGCGGATCGCCGATGCGAAGTTGCCCATATGCTTTTACCAGCTTGGCTTTGAAAGCTTCGTATACCGATTCGTGAATGATCAGTCTGCGCGTGGTGGTGCAGCGTTGTCCTGCGGTACCCACAGCGCCGAATACGCATCCGATCAGCGCCATATCCAGGTCTGCGTGTTGCGAAATGATGATGGCGTTGTTGCCGCCGAGTTCCAGGATAGTTTTTCCCATCCTCGCTGCCACGGCGGCGCCCAGGGCCTTGCCCATTCTGGTAGAACCGGTAGCCGATACCAGGGGAATGCGTGTATCGTTACTGATCCATTCGCCTACTTCACGGCCACCCTGCACCAGTCCGTTCACCCCTTCAGGCACATCGTTCTTCTGGAATACTTCTGCCACGATCTTCTGCACTGCAATTCCGCACAGCGGTGTTTTCTCACTGGGCTTCCAGATGGTGGTGTTTCCGCATACCCAGGCCAGCGCACTGTTCCAGGCCCACACGGCAACAGGAAAATTGAATGCGGAAATAATGCCGACAATGCCCAGCGGATGCCATTGCTCATACATCCGGTGTGCCGGCCTTTCGCTATGCATGCTGAGACCATACAACTGCCTCGACAGGCCTACCGCAAAATCGCAGATATCGATCATTTCCTGTACCTCGCCATATCCTTCCTGCAGGCTTTTACCCATTTCGAAGCTCACCAGTTTGCCCAGCGGTTCTTTGTTGGCGCGTAAAGCTTCGCCGATCTGTCGCACAATATCGCCGCGCTTGGGAGCAGGCCATAAACGCCAGGCCTGGAAAGCTGCCTGTGCTTTGCCCACCAGTTGATCATACGATTCGCGGTCTGCGCTGCGCACAGCGGCTATCTTCTGTCCGTTTACGGGTGAATATGAATCGATCGTACCGCTTTTGCTGCTGATCCATACCGAGCCGGTGGATACCGCTCCATTGTCGGGTTCAATGCCGAGTTGCTGTAAGAATTCCATGCCTTGAGGTTTGCGGGCAAAGTTAACGTTTCGGGGTGAACGGAGGGAATGGAGGACACGGAGGATTTACCACAGAGGCACGAAGTACACGGAGCTTCACAGAGGGTCTCCGTGGAATTCTGTGTGCTCCGTGCCTCTGTGTTGAAGTGGTATCCCGCTATGGAGAATAAAAAAACTGCTGCCTACGTTGAGAACAACCGGCAGCAGTTTTTTGAAATTGCAATGCTTGACACGTATGAAATATCAGTCTAAAGATATTTTTATCGGAAGAACCTGTATATAAAAATAGGCAGACAGGGGCTCCTGATCGGGGAATTACCGGGTTTTGGACAGCGCCAGCAGTTGATCGTATACCTGGCTGTAGCTGCTGCCAATAGGGATCTCTTTGCCGGCGATCCATAATTTGGTCTTGCTGAATTTTTCGATCCTCGCCAGGGGCACAATAAAGGAACGATGCACCCGTACAAAATCCCGGCCCGGTAATTTTTCCTGGATGCTTTTCAGGGTCATCAGCGTAAGTACGGGACTGGGTTTAATATAGATCTTGATATAATCGTCCAGCGCTTCTATCAGCTCAATGTCTTTGAGATTGATCTTCATGATCTCGTAGTTCACTTTCACGAAGATCGAGTTGAGCTGCAGTTCCTGGGTGCTCAGAAATTCGATGTACTCCTTGGCCTTGTAACAGGCTTTGAGAAAGCGGTCGTATTCGAAGGGCTTGAGGAGATAATCCACTGCATCTACCGTAAACCCTTCCACCGCAAAGTCCTTGAATGCGGTGGTGAAGATCACCGGCGGTTTCTGGGCAAGGCTTTTGTAAAACTGCATGCCATTGATATCCGGCATCTGTATATCCAGGAACAGCAGGTCTATTTTGTGATCCTGCAGATAAGCACGGGCCTCATCCGTATTGGTGAATACTTTCTCCAGCTTGAGAAAGGAAATCTTACCGCAATATTCGTTGATCAACTGCAGCGCTAGCGGTTCATCGTCAATGGCAATACATTGTATCATAGTCACGTTTCGATCTCTAATTGAACGGTATAATAGTTGTCTTTCTCCGAAGTGATCAGCTTGTGCTTTTCAGGGTACATCAGCTCGAGCCTGCGTTTTACATTGTTGATACCGATGCCGGTATTCTCCATCAGGTTGTTTTCAGAAGGCACGATATAGTTAACGGAAGTGAACAGTATCTTATTTCCTTCGGTTTTGATGGTGATATCGATGCGCGAGGATTCCTTGGTGCTCACGCCGTATTTGAATGCATTTTCAACAAAGGGGATGAACAGTAAAGGCGCCACCAGCAGCGTTGATGTATTTTCATCCGCCAGAAAATGGACCTGTACCTTGTCTGTCAGCCGCACCTGCTGAAGGTCAATAAAATTATGGATAAAATCCACTTCATTGTTCAGCGGCACCTTATCGCGCTGCGTTTCGGTAAGGATATAACGCATGATGGCCGACAGCTTCATTACGGCCGGGGCAGTCTTCTCGCTTCTGACCACGGCGAGTGAATAGATATTATTCAGCGTATTAAAAAAGAAATGCGGGTTCACCTGCGACTTCAGGAACGACAGTTCTGTATTCAGTTTTTCATTTTCGGTTTCTTTCCGGTTCTGCTCTGTTTTCAACCAGCGTTGTATCACCGAAACTGCTGCGCCGAATGTGAATACCAACAGGAAGAGTACC
Organism: Chitinophagaceae bacterium; assembly: GCA_019247775.1. Taxonomy (GTDB): domain Bacteria; phylum Bacteroidota; class Bacteroidia; order Chitinophagales; family Chitinophagaceae; genus Sediminibacterium. Next base: position 3,099 of record JAFBAN010000189.1, read on the forward strand.
GTATTGTAAGGATCGGCTACCGGTCTGCGGCGGAAGTTGCCAAAGTACCTGGGCGTGCCTTTGAATGCAGGGTTCCTGATAAATTCCCGGTTGTTCGGATTGATCACTTCCGGATCTACAAGCAACGAAACGATCTGCCGCGGCACATACAGGAAGAATGCCAGCGAAGCGATAACGGAAAGTACATACCAGAGCCATTTTTCCTTCACCAGCAGTTTTGGAACCAGCACCAGCGTATTCAGGTAGTAGAAAAGCACGAGGAACACATCGTTGCAGATAATGCTCACCAGCATATGATCGCTGATCGGATCGCGCATCCTGGGAAAAAATACCAGAATCGGAAGGGTAAAGAACACTGCCCATGCCAGTACATGGGCAATGATCGTCAGTATTTTTTTATTACTCGTTCTTGTCTGCTGTAAGATCACTCCTGCTATTTAAAAGTTGACGGTATATTTTGTCCAGAAATTCTGGTCTTTGAAACGCGGGTCATTGCTCTGCGAAAATTCCAGTGAAGGACCGCTACCCGTGCGGCTCCCGCCCCTGCTTCCCGCTCCGCCACCGCTGGTGGTACCCGGGCGGCTGATACTGGTGCTCAGCGGAGTGGAGGGCCTGTCGGGCATAGTAATGCCGTTTATTTTCCATCCGATACCCAATGGTTTTCCGTTGAGATCGGCAGGCTTTCCCACAAAGCCCATCGGGATCAGGTACTCTATCACCAGTGCGTTGTTTGCATCCCAGTCGAAGGATACATTCACGCTGCCATCCTGCACCACCGGCTGTAATTTATCTTCCTGGCCCTCGAAACCGAATTGTTTCAGCACGATCATATTTGCGGTCAGCGCCTCCCGTACGGCTTTGGGATCGGGCATGGGTGCGCCTTCCTCGCGGTTGCCGCGTGAAAAAGCTCCCATCGGATTGGCCGGCTTGATCGGGAATTCAACACCCGCAGCCTCGCGTTTTTTTCCTTTCTTGTCTACGTACAGATTCATTCCCTGCATCATCAGTTTCATTTGAGTGCGCTGGTCCGGGACCTTCAGCACTACATAAAGAAAATTGGCGTCATGGTCCATAGCGTACATGACCCCATAATCTTTATCTGTTTCGAATTTTTCCGGTTTCCATTCGCTGGCAATGCCATCGATGGAATGGATGATCTTTGTGGTGTCGTTGACCCGGGCAAGACCGGCCCTTGTTTCGGTTGTGTACAGGCACGCCGCTAGCAGGACAGCCTGGGGGAAAAGCTTTCTCATGTTGGCAGTATTTGTATCAAATCTATTCAGCCTGCCCGAACCGACTGCAGATTTTGGGTGAAAGCAGGGCTCTTATCGGTGAAAAATATCAGTACGACTCGCCCGCAGAAGGGAAATCGCCGGATTTTACATCGCTGATATACTGTTTTACAGCGGATGTGATCAATTCCTGCAGGTTAAGGTATTGTCGCAGAAAACGGGGCTTGAATTCGTTGTTGATGCCGAGCATATCATGCATTACCAGTACCTGTCCGTCACAGTCTCCGCCTGCGCCGATGCCGATGGTAGGTATGGTCAATCCCTTGCTGACCTCGCTGGCCAGCGCCGCCGGGATCTTTTCGAGTACGATGGCAAAACAACCGGCCTGCTGCAGCAACTGTGCATCCCGCCGCAGTTTTTCCGCCTCGGCTTCTTCTTTGGCGCGCACGGTGTAGGTGCCGAATTTATAAATGGATTGCGGGGTTAATCCCAGATGCCCCATTACCGGAATGCCGGCCGATACGATGCGCTGGATGCTCTCCACTACCTCAGAGCCGCCTTCCAGTTTAATGGAATGACCGCCGGTTTCTTTCATGATGCGGATGGCCGAGGCCAGCGCCACTTTCGAATCGGACTGGTACGTGCCGAAGGGCATATCTACCACCACCAGGCTCCTGTTTACGCCACGCACTACTGATTGTGCGTGGTAGATCATCTGGTCTAATGTGATCGGTACCGTAGTTTCGTGCCCCGCCATCACATTGCTGGCGCTGTCGCCCACAAGTATAACATCTATACCTGCAGCATCGAACAGCCTTGCGAAAGAATAGTCATAAGCCGTTATCATTGAGATCTTTTCTCCCCGCGCCTTCAGTTGCGAAAGGATATGGGTGGTGATCTTCTTGATTTCCTTATACGCTGACATTTGAATGGATTGAGCAGGTGGGATAATATGAATATGGCTCTGCGTTAGAATAAAACATATTCAAATGTCGAGACAAAACTAATAAACTCTGCGAAACCTCTCCCAACTCATGTTCTCTGCGGTAAAAAACGCTTCGGATTTCATGCTGTCCGTTATTGACGCTTATTCAAACCGCAGAGAACATGAGTTGGCAGAGTTGGCGCGGAGCGTTCTATGAAGTGATGCCTTTGGCGGAAAGTTCGTAGTACAGATGCTGGATCAGGCCATCGGCCAGGCCGATCTTGGGCACATAGATCTCATCGGCATCGGCCCAGCGCATTACGTTGATGTAGATCTGCAGAGCAGGCACGATCACGTCGGCGCGGTCTTCGCGGAGCTTGTAGATATTCATACGGTCTTCGAGCGAAAAACTGCCGATCTCTTTCAAGTAGTCTTTCAGCAGGCTAAGGTCCAGGGGCTTGCCATCCTTTTTCTTGCTGAGCGAAAACACCTTGTTGATATTGCCGCCTGTACCGATGGCAACGATCTTTTTGTATCCCTTGGTCCTGGACTTGATATAGTCTTTCATCTCATTCCATCTGTCTTCTTCCACCATGTCCTTCAGGATCCTGATGGTGCCGATGTTGAAGGATTCTTTAAAGACCAGTTTGCCGTCTGAGAAGAAAGTGAGCTCTGTACTGCCGCCGCCAACATCGATGTAGAGATAGCTATGGTCAGTATCCATATTTTCCGCCACATGGTTCTCGTAAATGATGGATGCTTCCAGGTCGCCGCTGATGATCTCGATCTCCAGGCCGGTCTCGAGTTTGATCTTTCGGATCAAGTCGGTGCTGTTAGCCGCATCGCGCATGGCGCTGGTGGCGCAGGCGATCACGTTTTTAACGCCATAGGCATTGATGAGATGGCCGTAGGCTTTCATCGTCTGCAATACCATCCCTCTTTTTTCCTTGGAGATCTCGCCTTTTTCAAACACATCGAAACCGAGACGGAGCGGTACCCGCACCAGGTTGAGCTTGTTGAACTGTGGTTTTCCGTCTTTATCCTGTGTTACATCGGCGATCAATAACCTGGCTGCATTACTCCCAATATCAATGGCGGCTAACCTCACTGGTCACGGTATTTTTCTTGTACAGGTAATGATACGTCTCTATCTGGGAGCGTACCTGTTTTTTACCAGCGGAAGGTACATAGTTGTTGGATAAATCATCGTTGAGCAGCCTGGCTTTTACGTTATCTCTTAATTGAATGTGGATAATCTCCATGAGTTCTTCACCGATCACCGGGTTCAGCACGGGCACGGCCGCCTCCACACGATGATCGAGGTTACGCACCATCCAGTCGGCGCTGGAGATAAAGATCTTGCTGCGCCCGAGATTGTGGAAGATCATTACCCGCGCGTGCTCGAGGTATTCGTCCACGATACTGATGGCCGATACATGGCCCTCATGTTTTTTGGAATGCAGCATCGCGCAGAAAATGCCGCGCACGATGAGCTGTACTTCCACGCCCGCGCTGACCGCCTGATCCAGTTTCTTGATGAGTGTGGCATCGCTGAGCGAATTCACTTTGATGATGATCTTAGCTTCCTTACGCGCTTTGGCATTCCTGATCTCCCGGTCTATCATCGAGATGATCTGTTTGCGCATGGTGGTTGGACAAACCAGCAGCGTTTTACAGGCCAGCAGATGCTGTTCGCCGTTCTTCCAGTTTTCGAGGTAGCGGAATATGCGGTTGATATCGGCCATCACATTCCTGTTGGCAGTGAGCAGACAATGATCGCCGTATACCCGGGCTGTTTTTTCATTGAGGTTGCCCGTGCTTACAAAACCGTACTGGATCGTTTTATTGCCTTTGCGTTTTTTGATGATGCAAAGTTTCGCGTGAACCTTCAGCCGCGGCGGTCCGAGCACTACCTGCACCTCTTCTTCTTCCAGCGCTTTTTTCCATTCGAGGTTGGCTTCTTCATCAAACCGGGCTTTGAGCTCCAGCATCACCACCACTTTTTTGCCATTGCGTGCGGCGTTGATCAGGGCATTGATCACTTTGGAATTCGGCGCCAGCCGGTAAGCGGTGATCTTGATGGAGATCACATCCGGATCCATGGCGGCTTCGCGCAGCAGGTCAATTACGGCATTGAAGGAATGATAGGGGAAATGCAGCATCACATCTTTTTTCACGATCACATCGGTGACCCGCATGGAACCCTGCAGATCGATATGCGTGAAAGGCGCACGCCTGGTACTCTTGGTATTGAACACATCGGGGAAATCCATGAAATGCTTGAAATTATGGATCCGCCCGCCAGGGATGATATTGCTTTTGCGGTTCAGATTCAGCCGTCTGATCAGGTACTCGAGCAGGCCCGCATCCATTTCCTTGTCGTAGACGAAACGCACCGGCTTACCCTTGCGGCGGTTCTTCAGGCCCTTTTCCATTTTCTCCACAAAAGTGGTACTCACGTCATTGTCTATATCGATCTCCGCATCCTTGGTCACTTTAAAAATATAGGCGTCGAAATAATCGTAGTCGAAATAGGAGAAAATATGGGGCAGATTGAAACGGATCACATCTTCGAGCAGGATGATGGCCTGCTCCTCGGGTTTGGAAGGCAGGAGGATGAATCTGCCCACTACCCGGGTCGGCACTTCTATCAACGAATATTTCTGCTGGTAGGCAGAATCCTTTTTGCGCATGATCACACCGAGATAAATGCTCTTGTCGCGCAGGTAGGGTAGTTGCGGCAGGCTTTCGATCATCAGCGGTATGATATTGGACCGCACTTCCTCGTCGAAATATTTCTTTACATAAGCCTGCTGTTCCTTGTTGAGGTGTTTCTCGTCTACAAAAACGATATTCTCTTTTTTCAGTTCCAGTAAGATGCTTTCCCAGATGCGGTGGAATTCGTTCTGCTGCTGCAGTACGATGGTCTGTATCTGGTCCAGTATGGCCTGCGGGTCTTCTTCCAGGTGCATGTTGAGCTTCTTCCTTTTTTCGGTGAACTCGATCATGCGTTTCAGCGTTGCCACCCGCACCCGGAAAAACTCGTCGAGGTTGTTCGAAAAAATGCCCAGAAACCGTATCCGCTCCTTCAGCGGTACCGAAAGATCATTGGCCTCCTGCAGCACGCGTGCATTGAAACTGAGCCAACTGATATCTCTCTGGATGAACAGCTTTTTGGACATGCAGCGAAGAAGATTTTAAATTTGAGATTGCAGGTTGGAGATTGATGGGTTCAAATATATGTCGGTAGGGAACATTTGAATGTTAAGTTTCAGGGTAGAGTGGTGGTTGAAAAATCTGCCATTAAATCAGCCTGGCTCACGAATACGACCGCTTGATCTGCTCGATGATCCCCGTTGTCGAAAACCCTTCCACGATGGGATTGATCACCACGCGGCCGCCATTGGCGATCACTTCCCTGGATCCTGCGATCTGTTCAACGGTGTAGTCGCCGCCTTTCACCAGTACATCAGGCATAAGGGCAGTGATCAGATCCCGCGGGGTGTCCTCTTCAAAAATGACCACGGCATCAACGATCACCAGTGCGGCCAGCAGTAGCGCACGGCTTTTCTCATGATTGATCGGGCGGCCAGGACCTTTGAGTTGTTTGGTACTGCTGTCGCTGTTGAGCCCTACCACCAGGTAGTCGGCTTCTTTGGCCGCCTGTGAGAGTGAAAAAATATGCCCTTCGTGCAGAATGTCGAAACAGCCATTGCTGAACGCGATGGTTTTGCCGCCCAATCGCCAGCCTGCAGACCGCGATAACAATTGCGGCAGCGTACAGATCTTTTGCTCAATTGCCTGGATTGCCTTCATGCCTGTAATGTTTATTGTAAAAAGGCAGCAGGCCGAGTGAGATCAGTCCTACTATCAATACGATGATAAACTGCGCAAACCACTGCAGTGTTCCATTCGCCACGCCGATGGCGATCGGAACATTGTTCATCTCCAGCACTTTCGCCAGCAGCAATGCATAGGCGCCGATACCTCCCGGGGTAACGATCATTCCCACACTGGCAAAAGCCAGCGCCGACAGTGCAGTCTGTACGCCTAGGTGTCCGGTACCCTGTGTGGCCGTAAAACCTACCCAGGTGCCGCCGATATACAGGATCCAGATCACCACCGTATAGAAAATAAATAATTTTTTCTGTTTCAGGTTCTTGATGCTGCTGAGCCCTTCCCAGACGCCTTTCAGGATTTTTTTGACAAGGATCACGATCTGCAGGTGTGCAAACTGGTTGAACCAGATCCTGATGGCGATGATCACCGCGAGGATCAGTCCTACGGCAATGCAAACCCTGGCAACCGAAAAATGCCCCGCTTTGTTCTCGAATGCCGAACGCAGCAGCTGCGAGCCGAATTCGCCCACCACATCGTACTGGCTTACCATGGCGAGGATGAAAACGATCAACAGAGAGATCACATCCACCGCTCTTTCGGCTACGATGGTGCCCACCAGTTTTTCAGCGGGTACTTTTTCATACCGCGCCAGGATGGTGCATTTCAATACTTCTCCCAAACGCGGCACCGCCAGGTTGGCCAGATAACCGATCATTACCGCAAAAAAAGTATTGGGTACTGAAGGCTTATATCCCATCGGTCCCATCAGTACCCGCCAGCGCAGGGCGCGCACCAGGTGACTCGAGCTCAGGATCAGGAATACCGGTATGATCAGCCAGTAATTGGCGTTGCGCAACGATTCTTTAAAAGCGCCCCAGTCTTTGTCCGGGATCTGGTGCAGGCTCCACCAGATCAGGAAGATGCCCAGCCCAAGAAACACAAGATATTTCAGTAACGATGCTAACCTTTTATTCATACATTCCCCATTCCATGGCAAGTTAAGCTAAGCAAATTAATTGGAGCCTCGGGATTGCGGATTTTGGAATTTTGAAATTGGAAAATTTCGAAATTGCCAGTAAGATTATCAGTTCCAGAATTTCGAAATTTCCAAATTCCAAAATCTGCAATCTCGTATTTAGCCCAGCGGCATATTGTCTATCAGTCTTACCTCATTGATAAATGCTGCGGCCAGTGCTACCAATTGCTGTTGTCCGTTCCAGTCATCTACCGGTTCCAGGGTGGCAGCATCGGCCAGGGCCAGGTAATCGATCTTCTCGAAACCGGCATTGTTCAGCATAGATGTTGCCCTGGTAAGCATTTCCTGCTGGGGGCCGGGCTGCAGGTTTTCGGCGAGAAAACGGAGGGCCTGGAATATCGCTGTCGCTTTTTCTTTTGCCTGTTCATCCAGGCGGCGGTTGCGGCTGCTCATGGCCAGTCCGGACGGCTCGCGCACTGTAGCTGCGATAACCAGTTGGATAGGCCATTGTTTCAAACCGATCAGCCGGCGGATCACCATGCATTGCTGGTAGTCTTTTCTGCCCATGAGCAGTTTGGCCGGCATCACGAGTTCGAGCAGGCGGCTCATTACCTGGCATACGCCCTGGAAATGCCCGGGCCGGTATTTCCCTTCCCAGATATTTTCAAGCCGGCCCAGGTCGAAGCGGGGCAGTTGGGCGGTACCGTTGGGATAGATCTCTTCTACTGACGGCAGGAACAGCAGATCACAACCGGCTTCTTCCAGCAGGCGGATATCCTGCTCGATGGTTACCGGGTAACGCGCAAAATCCGACGGATCGTTAAACTGGGTGGGGTTCACAAAAATGCTCACTACCGTTATATCGCTGCCCGCCCTGCATTGCTGCACCAGCTGAAGATGGCCCTCGTGCAGCGCGCCCATCGTGGGTACGAAGCCGATGGACTTGCCGGCATCGGATATGGTTTTCAGTTCTTTAGTAAGGTCGACTGCTTTTTTGAGGAGTATCATGGAAGGGAGGCGCCCCGAAGACGCTTGATATTGGTTTTCAGCCTAATTTATGTACCTTTGCGAACTCTTTTTTCCAGCATCGTACTAAAATTCATGCGCTAATGTCAACAAAGAAAAGGATTTTATTCATTGCTACTGAAATGTCTCCCTACCTCGAGCTGACAGAGTTTGCCGAGGTGATCAACAGGCTGGCTATCAAAAGCAATGACAGTGGGTTGGAAGTAAGATGCATCATGCCGCGGTTCGGGGTCATCAACGAAAGAAGGCATCGTCTTCATGAAGTGGTGCGGCTCTCGGGTATCAATGTTTCGGTAGATAATGACGATTATCCCCTGCAGATCAAAGTGGCTTCGCTGCCCAATGCCCGGCTGCAGGTCTATTTCCTGGAAAACGAGGATTTTTTCAAGCGCAAACAGATCTTCCACGACGACAGTGAAACCTGGTTTGAAGACAATATGCTCCGCACCGTTTTCTTTTGCAAGGGAGCGCTGGAGACCGTGAAAAAGTTCGGCTGGCCGCCCGATATCATCCATTGCAGCGGCTGGATGACCGGTCTGATACCGGCCTATATTAAGACCGCCTACAAGAAAGAGCCGGTGTTCAGCAACAGTAAAGTAGTGTTCACCATCGGCCAGAATACTTTTAAAGAAAAGCTTGGCGCCGATTTCGTGCAGAAAGCGATCATCAATGCCAATGTAAAAGAAAAAGACCTCGAACCGTTCAAAGAAGCTACCAATACCGCCCTGTTCAGGGGAGGTGCCATGTATGCCGATGCCATCACTTTCGGCGCAGATAAAGTTGATAAAAAACTGGTGGAAGAATTCGGGAAAGTCAAAGGAAAGAAGGTAGTTCCATTCAAAGGATGGGATTCCGATTTAACAGAGTATTTAGAATTGTACAACGACCTTGCGGGCAAGTAACTTACTGACACACATGCATTCTTTTATTACACTGCGCAGACTCTTTTTTATTGCTTTTGTTTCAGCGGGTTTACTTACAGCATGTACGCGCATCGGCACTACCGATGTCGGCGGCGGATTGATACCAGCGGTGGATGGGGTTACTACCCTTGATACCCTGCTCGATGTGGTCACAGATAATTTCGACGAGCTGGATACGATTAGGGTTTACAAGACCGACAATCACGTGGTTGGCGCCATTACCAACGATCCGCTTTTTGGAAAGACAACCGCATCCATGTTCTTCCAGTTGCAGCCTACCTTCTATCCATTCTATATTGCCGGAACCAAAGACAGTGTGGTGGTCGATTCCGCCGTACTGATCCTCTCTTATTTCGGGTCTTTCGGCGATTCTACCCAGCCACTCAAACTAACGGTGTCTGAAATAAGCAGGTTAACGCCGCTCGATTACACAAGGAATTATCCTGTTAATTATCCCTCTGCCTCGCCGCTGGCCGTTGGTTCAGCGCTGGCGCCGCCGGTAACGGTCGATATCAGGCGTCTCGGCGATTCGGTCATCAACAGGTATGAGGCCGCCAAGGGTCAGCTCCGGATCAGGCTGAACCAGAGCGTAGCCACCCGTTTTATCAAAACTTACGATTCAACCAACGCTTATGCCAGCGATTCGGCATTCAAGACTTATTTCAACGGGTTTGCACTTACCGCCGATAATTCGGCGCCGGCCAATGCGCTTATCAATATAAACCTCGCAGACAGCAACACCAAGTTTGCGTTGTACTATAGTTCCAGCACCACCGGCGCTACCCGGCGCGATACTTCCGTAAGCTATTTCAGGTTTAATACCACTTCCAGCGGCAATGCCAATTTTGTTGTGCGCGACAGGACCGGCAGTGAGCTAAGCAAACACCTCACCACCACTTCCAAACCGGATTCACTGGCCTATGTGCAGACGTCGCCCGGCACTTATGTGCGCATCCGCATTCCCGGACTTCAGAATCTGAGCAACCGCATCATACACCGCGCAGAACTGATCACCGAGCAGGTACCGGATGATGCCAACCTGAACACGATCGATAAAGCGATGCTGCCTCCGCGTTACCTGTTGCTGAGCGTATTCGATTCTGCGAAGAATATCAAGCGCAACATCCCCAACGATTATATCGTCAGTTCCGACGGTCCCAATGTTGGTACGTTCGGAGGTTACCTGAGTTCCAAATCCCTGTTCACTTACGACCAGGTGGCAGCCTATACTTTCAATATCAGCCGCTATGTGCAGGGTATTGTTACACGCAGGGACACTTCGTTCACATTACGCCTTTCGGCGCCGGTTAACGACTCACTTAGTTACAAAACACCGTATCCGGATCTGACCGCGCCGTTTTCCGGCTTTATCGTACCCAGAACGGCCAATAGCATTGCCGATGGAAGGGTGAGGCTTGGCGGCGGTACGCACTCACGCTTCCGGATGAGGCTCAGAATTATCTATTCCCGTATTTAAGTGTGTTGGGCATTGTCCTATATTTGCACCCTTAAAACCTTAAACCCACATGCCGTATCTTTTTACTTCTGAAAGTGTATCTGAAGGACATCCGGATAAAGTTGCCGACCAGATATCCGATGCTTTAATTGACAATTTCCTCGCATTCGATCCTCAGTCGAAAGTAGCCTGTGAAACGCTGGTTACGACCGGCCAGGTAATACTGGCAGGTGAAGTGAAATCGAAAGCCTACCTCGATGTGCAGGAGATCGCGCGCGGCGTTATCCGTCGTATCGGCTATACCAAGAGCGAATACATGTTCGAAGCCAATAGCTGCGGCATCCTTTCCGCTATCCATGAGCAGTCTGCCGATATCAACCAGGGCGTTGACCGCAAGAAGAAAGAAGAACAGGGCGCAGGCGATCAGGGTATGATGTTCGGTTATGCATCCAATGAGACCGACGATTATATGCCGCTTGCCCTCGACCTTGCTCACAAGATCCTGATCGAACTGGCAGCCCTGAGAAGGGAGAACAAGCAGATCAAATACCTTCGCCCCGACGCCAAAAGCCAGGTAACCCTGGAGTATGACGATAACAACAAACCAGTACGTATCGACGCGATCGTAGTATCTACACAGCACGATGATTTCGGCTCAGAACAGAAAATGCAGAACCAGATCAGGGAAGATATCATCAATATCCTGATCCCGCGCGTTAAAGCGAAGTACAAAAAATACGCGAAGCTGTTCAACAGCAATATCAAATATCATATCAACCCTACCGGTAAATTCGTGATCGGCGGACCGCATGGGGATACCGGTCTTACAGGCCGTAAGATCATTGTCGATACCTATGGCGGTAAAGGCGCCCATGGCGGCGGCGCATTCAGCGGGAAGGATCCCAGCAAAGTGGACCGTTCAGCCGCGTATGCAACCCGTCATATCGCCAAAAACCTGGTAGCAGCGGGAGTGGCAGACGAAGTGCTGGTTCAGGTATCTTACGCAATCGGTGTGGCACAGCCTACTTCCATCAATGTAAACACATTCGGTACGGCAAAAGTGGATATGAACGACGGAGAGATCGGCAAGCTGGTGGAAAGCACCTTCGATATGCGCCCTTATTTCATCGAACAACGCCTCAAACTGCGCACGCCGATGTACAGCGAAACGGCTGCTTACGGACATATGGGCCGCAAGAATGAAGTAGTGACCAAAGAGTTCGTTCTGCCGAATGGTAAAGTGAAGAAAGTAAAAGTGGAGCTGTTTACCTGGGAGAAACTGGACTATGTGGCCAAAGTAAAAAAAGCATTCGGCATAAAATAAGCCGGCGCTGAAGCATATAACCTCTGTCCGATGGGCAGAGGTTTTTTATTTTTACGGATAATCAGTCGGTATGCAGGAAGAAAACCCCTGGAAAACATTGGCGGCAAGGCCTGTCTATGAAAATCCCTGGATAGAGGTCACCGAATTCGACGTGATCAATCCCTCCGGCGGAAAAGGCATTTATGGGAAAGTGCATTTCCGGAATACTGCGCTTGCGATCATTACCCTTACCGAAGACCTGGAAACGCATCTGGTAGGTCAGTACAGGTTTACGCTGAACCGATACAGCTGGGAGATCACCGAGGGCGGTACTCCCGAAGGCTCCGATCCCCTGGAAGGGGCCAAACGTGAACTGCTGGAGGAAACAGGGTTGATAGCCCGCAACTGGCAGTTGTTGTTCAACATGCATCTATCCAATTCTGTTAGCGATGAATACGGTTATATCTATCTCGCCAGAGAACTGAGCCAGCATGCGCCGCACCCGGAAGAAACAGAACAACTCGTAGTAAAGCGGCTGCCTTTTGAAGAAGTTTACCGGATGGTAACCGACGGGTGCATCACCGATTCCATGAGTGTGGCTGCCATTCTGAAATTAAAATTGCTGTTGGACGCAGGTGAACTGAAATAATATCTTTGCCCATGCCCGTTAAACAAAGTTCACTGATCATAGGCCGGCAGCCGCTGGCAGAAGCCCTGCAATCGGGTAAAGCCATCGATAAGATCCTGCTGCAAAAGAATGCCACAGGTGATGTGCTGCAGAACATCAGGCAGCTTGCCCGGGAGCAGAATGTGCCCATTCAACTGGTACCTGTTGAAAAGCTGAACGGGCTTACCAGGGCAAATCACCAGGGTGTACTGGCTTTTGCGGCCCGGGTGCAGTACATGGACCTTCAGCAGGTGATCGATCATGTAGTATCTGCCGGAGATGCGCCACTGTTCCTGATGCTTGATGGGATCACCGATGTGCGCAATATCGGCGCTATTGCCAGAAGCGCGGTGTGCTGCGGCGCACAGGCCATCATCATTCCCGACAAGGGAGTGGGAGCCCTGAACGAAGAGGCGATGAAGAGCAGCGCCGGTGCGCTTGAACAACTGCATATCTGCCGCGTCAACAGTCTGCTCAAAGCCGTGGATACGCTCCATCTCAACGGCATCAAAGTATTTACCAGCGAAATGCGGGCGGAGATGAGCGTGGACAGTTTACCTTTTATCGATCCCTGTTGCATCGTAATGGGCGCCGAAGGCAAAGGCGTACAGCCTTATCTGGCCAAGGCCGCGGATCATTTTTTTAAGATACCGATGGCTTCCTCTTTCGATTCGTTCAATGTTTCTGTGGCGGCTGGTATTATTCTTTACGAAGCGATGAAACACCGGATGGGATGAAAAGCAATGGTACAGTTTGAATACTAAGACCAGGTTGACCGCAAAGACGCCAAGACGCAATGATACGTAAGGGGGCTGTCACCGCGGTTTTTTTTCGCGTTGCTTTGCGCCTCAGCGTCTTCGCGGTTAAATTCAAACTGAACCATTACCGGATGAAAGCGTGGTGCGGAGATTGGGCACATATCATGTAACTTGGGTGCCGAAATAAGGATCCGCACATGCAAAAGCCGGACATCGAGTTAGTAGAATGCCCCCGCGATGCCATGCAGGGATGGCCCCGACACATCCCTGCCGCCCAAAAGATCCGTTACCTGAATGCATTACTGAAGGCAGGTTTCCATACCCTTGATTTCGGAAGTTTCGTATCGCCTAAAGCCATTCCGCAGATGGCAGACACCCATGAAGTATTGAACGCCCTCGAACCGGACTCTGCCACCAGCCTGCTTGCCATCGTTGCCAACCAGCGCGGTGCAGAAGACGCCGCAGCGTATGACAGGATCGACTATCTGGGATTTCCATTCTCCATTTCCCCAACTTTTCAGCAGCGCAATACCAATAGCAGCCAGCAGGAAAGTATGGAGAGGATAGAAGCGATCCAGGAACTCTGTCTTAAAACCGACAAAACACTTGTGGTGTACCTGAGCATGGGCTTCGGCAACCCGTATAACGATCCTTATGATGCAGGCATCCTGTTGCAGTGGGCCGACGAGCTGGCGCAGCGCGATGTCAAAATACTCTCGCTGGCAGACACGGTAGGTCTTGCAACACCGCAACAGATCAGTTTCGCGTTGGAGACCCTGATCCCGCAATATCCCGCCATCCGTTTTGGGGTACACCTGCATTCATCCGCTGCCAGCTGGGAACCTAAACTCGCCGCCGCTTATCAAGCCGGCTGCAGGCGGTTCGACGGGGCGCTGAAAGGGATAGGCGGCTGCCCCATGGCACAGGACGATCTGGTGGGTAATATGGATTCGGAATTGATGATCGGCTGGTTCGAAAAACGAGGGGTGCATACGGGTATAGATCAGGCAGCAATGGCCCTCTGTTCGCAACTTGCCAACGAAATCTTTGCATAAATGCAGATCAGGTTCACGAAACATACCGGTAAAGCCCATACCATCAAATACATCCGCGATGATGGCACGGAAACCTGGATGCAGGCGGATGAATTTTTTATCCGGCATGACCTGAGCCATTATGCCCTGGAAAAAACCCTGGGCTATAAGACCGCATTCAACGGGATGATCAATTCCGGCATGGATATTAAGGATTTCGAAGACCGGCAAAAAAGACAGGCAATGAAGATGACCAACGAAGCCGCTTATGCTGAAAATATGGCCAATCTTTTCCTCGGGGAAGTACTGCAGGGCAATTTTGAGGATTTCAATGCAGTGCAGCAGCAGACCCTGCATTTTATCAATCCACAAATTCCTGCTTTGAACCTGGATGAAAACAATATCCAGGCGGTCAGAACCTGTTTACGGCAATTGCTGGAAGATTGGGAGGCATTGCCTGGGGGAGAAACCATGGAATTTGCATTCGACATATGAAATTTCATTTTGAATTCGATATCAAGAAGCCGCAGCGGCCTATTCAGCATCCGCAAAAACTGCTGCTGGTTGGATCCTGTTTTACGGAAAATATCGGAGAAAAACTGCGGAAGCATAAATTCGATACGCTTGAAAATCCGAATGGTATCCTGTTCAATCCCATAAGCGTGGCCGAAGCCTTGGAGGCCTACATCGATGACGTAAAGATCAACGCTGCAGATATTTTCGAACACAACGAAAGCTGGCATAGCTGGAAGCACCATAGCCGCTTTTCAGGTGTTTCGCCAGAAGCCTGCATAGCCGGTATCAATGCATCTACAGCAAAAGCGCATCGATATCTGAAAACTACTGATCACCTGATGATCACGCTGGGATCGGCCTGGATCTATACCTTAACCAGCGAAGCGCCGCAGGCAATCCCGGGAAGCGTGGCGGCCAATAACCATAAAGCGCCGGCCAGCTGGTTTGCTAAACGACTACTTGGCGCTGATGAAATCTACCGACTCCTGCATGATACGGTTGGCAGACTGCTGCAGTTCAACCCGCACCTGCAGGTTATTTTTACCATCAGCCCGGTGCGGCACCTGCGCGAAGGCGTGATCGAGAACAACCGCAGTAAGGCCGCGCTGATCCAGGCGGTTCATCAACTGGTAGCGGAATCTGATCAACTCTATTATTTTCCGGCGTATGAACTGGTGATCGACGACCTGCGCGACTACCGGTTTTATGCAGAAGACCTGGTACACCCTAATTACCAGGCCACCCAGTATGTATGGGAGAAATTTGCAGATGCATGCATGACTGCAGAAACCAGGTTGTTGATGAAGGAGATCGCCGAGATCAATCTGGCGCGGCAGCACAAGCCATTCAATGCGCAAACCGCGCAGCACCGGAAATTCCTGGATTCCTATCGCGCAAAAACGAAGGAACTGCAGGATCGCTATGCTTATCTCGATCTTACGGAGGAACTCCGTTTCTTTTCAGGGAAGGATTAGTGGATCCGGTCTCCGCGCACTTCCATTTCGGCCATTACTGCTGCTTCATAATTCAGCCATTCCGACCAGCGCTTTCTTACTTTACCGGTTTCGATATAAGTTTCGGCAAGCTCGATGAATAAGGTATAGTGCCCCGCTTCGCTTTCCATGAAACGCCGGTAGAAATCCTGCAGGTATTTGTCATTCAGCCCTTCACTCAAACGCTTGAACCGCTCGCAGCTGCGGGCTTCGATCAATGCCATGGTGAGCAGCTGGTCGAGTAAACGATCTTCGGGGCTGCCGCCTTTTTTCTGGAATGCCAGCAATTTATTCACGTACTCATCCTTTCGCTGTTTGCCCAGTTTCAGTTTTCTTTTTTTCAGCTCGTTCAGCACCAGCCTGAAATGCCCCCATTCTTCGGCCACGATAGGGGCCAGCTCGGCCACCAGTTTTTCCCGGTCGGAATATCGCTGGATCAGGCTGATGCAGGTGGTGGCTGCTTTCTGTTCGCAATAGGCATGATCGGTAAGTATATCTTCCAGCGATATCGCCGCCAGGTCAACCCAGCGCGGATCGGATGGAAGCTGGAGGCCGAGGATATTCTTAACGTGAAGGGACATGGGATAGGAGTTGGAGTTTGGGGTTTGGAGTTAATAGGTACCTTGCGAAGATAGCCTGATCACAACTAAAGACCGCGAATAACTCCAAACCCCAAACCCCAAACTCCAAACCGATGTATCCCGATGATTTTTTAAAACACAAACTGCAGGCACGCCGTGATGATCATTCATTGCGAAGCCTGCGCATAGTGGATGGGATGGTGGATTTTTGTTCCAACGATTACCTGGGCCTGGCAAAAAATGGTTTGCTGCGCCATGCGCATGAATTGGCGTCTGGGTCCACCGGCTCCCGGCTGCTAACCGGCAATTCGGCACTGGCGGAGGAGACGGAGCGTATGATCGCAGCTTTTCACCAGGCGGAGTCCGCGTTGCTGTTCAACTCGGGTTATGATGCCAACCTGGGACTGCTGTCGGCCGTTCCGCAAAAAGGCGATACGATCCTGTACGATCAGCTCAGTCATGCATCGCTCAGGGATGGAATCAGGCTTTCTTTTGCGCAGTCGTTTTCTTTTTTACATAATGATCTCGCAGACCTCCGGAAAAAACTGTCTGGTACCACCGGCAATGTTTTTATTGTTACCGAATCGCTTTTTAGTATGGACGGTGATCTTTGTCCGTTGGCAGATATGCTGCAACTCGCGGAAAGCAGCGGCGCGCATCTTATCGTGGATGAAGCGCATGCCACCGGCGTGATAGGAGAGCGGGGAGAGGGGCTGGTGCAGCAGTTGCAGTTACAGGAAAAGGTATTCGCAAGGGTACATACATTCGGCAAAGCCTGCGGGTGTCACGGGGCTGTAGTACTTGGCTCAAATGAGCTGCGTGATTACCTGATCAATTTCGCGCGCAGCCTGGTGTATACAACAGCGTTACCGCCGCAGGCCATTGCGGCAATCCGCCGCAGTTACGATGTATTTCCTTCCATGCACAACGACCGGGAACAATTAAGCCGGCTGATCATGCAGTTCCAGGCAGCGGAACTTGCATATAGCAAAGCTGTTTCTTCCACGCCTATCCAGGCGGTATTTATCCCTGGCAATGCATCGGCAAGGGCATTGGCCGGCCGTATAAGAGAGCATGGTATCGATGCCCGCGCCATTCTGTATCCCACAGTTCCCAAAGGGGCTGAACGACTGCGGATCATCCTGCATTCGTATAATACTCCGGAAGAGCTTGACAGCCTGATAAAGCTGCTGCAATAGTCCGGGGGTTGTCGTAACTTTATACCCGTATGCCACTCCATCGCAATTTCACCTACTGGATCGATAAGCGCATCTGGAAATACTATTTCCTGCTGCTCACGCTTCAACTCGCCAGATAGCTCGCCGGCACTGCAGTTCCCTCACCGCAATTATTAATTGCTAATTACTAATTATTAATTACCCCATATGCCGCACTATCATACCCTCGGTTCCATTCCGCATAAACGCCATACCCAGTTCCGCAGGCCCGACGGTGGATTGTATTCAGAACAACTGTTCTCAACCGAAGGGTTCAGTAACGACTATTCGCTGCTTTATCATATCCATCCGCCAACTCAGATCACGCATACAGATGAACCGATATCGATGATACCGGCCATCGCCGAAGAAAAAATGCTGAAGCACCGCAGCTTTGAGGGCTTCAGGGTAGAACCGGAAGATGATTTCCTTAAAAGCCGAAAGCCCGTACTGGTCAATAACGATTGCCATATCGTGCTCGCCGCTCCGCGAAAAAGCATGGAGGATTATTTTTATAAGAACGCCGACGCGGACGAAATGATCTTCGTGCACGAAGGCGGCGGTTCGCTCGCCACCCAGTATGGATCGCTGGTATTCGCTGCCGGCGATTACCTGGTGATACCCCGCGGCTCCATTTATCAGATCCGGTTCAATGATGCATCCAACCGGCTTTTCATTGTAGAAAGTTTCAGTCCGCTGCGTTATCCAAAAAGATACCAGAGCAAGTACGGACAGTTGCTGGAGAATTCGCCGTATTGCGAGCGCGATATCCGCGGTCCGCAGCAGTTGGAGACCATCGATGCAGCAGGCGACTTCCTGATCAAGGCAAAAAAGAAAGGGATACTCTACGGACTTCACTATGCCCATCATCCCTTCGATGTGGTAGGATGGGATGGATGCTGTTATCCTTTCGCTTTCAGCATTCACGATTTTGAGCCGATCACAGGCCGCGTGCACCAGCCGCCGCCCACCCACCAGACCTTTGAAGCCAATAATTTTGTGGTCTGCAGTTTCTGTCCGCGCCTGTACGATTATCATCCGCAGGCCATTCCGGCCCCCTATAACCACAGCAATATCGACAGCGACGAAGTGCTCTACTATGTGGAGGGCGATTTCATGAGCCGCAAACATGTAACAAGAGGCATGATCACCCTGCACCCCGCGGGCATCCCGCATGGTCCGCATCCGGGAGCGGTGGAAAAAAGTATCGGTAAGAAGGAAACGAATGAACTGGCTGTAATGGTAGATACATTCCATCCGCTGCAACTGACCGAAGATGCACTCCGTATCGAAAACCAGGGCTATACGATGAGCTGGGCGGAGTGATTATTTTGAATTTTGAATTGTAAATTTTAAATTTCAAAAGCGGAGTACTAATTCAAAATTTATAATTCTGAATTTAAAATAATACTTATCTTTTGCTACTAAAAATCTTGCCATATGATCAAATTCAGCGACATTAAAATTGGAGATTATGTAAGAGCAGAATTCGACGGACAAACCTGGGAAGGTGAAGTAACGCGCCTTAATGGTGACGAAAAGCAGGTGGAAGTGACCACCGAAGTACAGCCGTTCTGGTTTGAGACAGACAAACTGCATCCCATTCCACTCGATGAGGACGCGCTGACCAAACTCGGCTTTCACAAACACCTGAACGACGACGGATCCGTAAAATATATGAAAGGCTCTTTCAGGCTGGTAACCCCGGCTCCCGGAGATTTTTCGCATTTTGAAATGTGGTACCGGGAAGACCGGCGTCATAATCCCAATGTGCATTATGTACACCAACTCCAGAATCATTACCTGGAAATGACCAAGATCCACCTGACCGACGCACCCATGTAAAAAATATCGAATACCATTCATCAAGAGAGGCCCGCCGGTTGGCGGGCTTTTTTTATATTTGGGGATCATCGCCTTCGGGCGCAAAATCAATTTGTATGAAAAGAAATTTGGTCCTGGTATGCCTGCTGATCTCTGCAGCCGGCATGGGGCAAAAAAGTTTTACAGTGAAGGGCTCGGTTTCCAACATGTCGAAGCCTGTAACCAAAGTGCTTATTTATTACCGGGCTGATAGTAAGAATATTTCCGACAGCGTGGAGCCCGTTAACGGCGCCTATACTTTCACCGGTAAGATCGACGAACCCACACAGGCTACATTGCTCGCAAAATACGCCATGCCTGCCGACGGTAAGCCTGTACGCCCTGTTTCCGGTCGCGACTTTGCCACCGTTTTTCTGGAACCCGGTACGATCCAGATCAGTTCGGTAGACTCATTCGGAAATGTAACGGTCAAAGGATCGAAAGCGAATGATGAATACATCAAGCTTACTAACCTGATGAAGCCGCTGAATGCGCAGGTACGCGATGCAAGTGCCGCCTACAGTAAAGCCGCTGCTGCCAAAGATGAGCCGGCACGTAAAGCGGCAGAGGCTGTGATCGATTCGCTGGATAATGTAAGCCGCGAGATGTATGGTTCCTGGGCGCGCAACAACCTGCAGTCGCCCCTGGCATTGTACGCGATAACGCAGTACGCCGGCTGGGCGATCGATGTAGATGCGGTAGAACCGCTGTTCAAGCAAATACCGGCCGAGCAAAGAGAATATGCTTCCGCTAAAACCCTGGCCGCGAATATCGAGATCGCCAGGAAAACCAAGATAGGGGCCATGGCCATGGATTTCACACAGGAAGATACGCTTGGTGTGCCCGTAAAACTTTCTTCTTTCCGTGGCAAATACCTGCTGGTGGATTTCTGGGCAAGCTGGTGCGGTCCCTGCCGTCGCGAGAACCCGAATGTGGTAAAAGCGTTTAACGAGTTCAAGGATAAAAACTTCACCATACTCAGTGTAAGCCTCGATCGGCCCGGTGCGAAAGAACAGTGGATAGACGCAATACACAAAGACAATCTTACCTGGACGCATGTATCGGATCTTAAGTTCTGGCAGAATGGAGTGGCCCAGCAATACGGTATCCAGGCCATCCCGCAGAACCTTCTGCTCGATCCTTCCGGCAAGATCATTGCAAAAAATCTGAATGGAGAACAGCTCGAGAAAAAACTGGCAACCCTGCTGCATCCCTGATAGCCATCGATATTTTCTGAAAGCGTCGCACCCGGTGCGGCGCTTTTTTATTGCCGGTCATTTCAATAACTTGGGACAAATTCGATCGATGAAAAAGTTCCTGCTGCTGGTATCCTGCTTCATTGGCTGTGCACTGCATGCGCAGGAATTCGGCGGCAACCCTGCTTCAGTACACTGGCAGCAGATCAATACCGATACGGTTCGTGTGATCTTTCCGCGCGGGCTGGATGCAAAAGCGCAGCGTGTGGCGTCTGTCGTTCACCTGCTGCAGCGCAATTATGCGGGAACCATCGGCAACCAGTTCCGGAAGGTCGATATCGTGCTGCATAACCAGACCCTGATTTCCAACGCCTATGTACAACTGGCGCCTTATCGCAGCGAATTCTACCTGACACCTCCACAGGATCCTTTTCAGCTGGGTGCGGTCAACTGGACAGATAATCTTGCCGTGCATGAATTCAGGCATGTGCAGCAGTACAGCAACTTCAATAAGGGTTTTTCAAAATTCGCGCATGTTATTCTGGGCGAGCAGGGGCAGGCGCTTGCCAATGCAGCATCCATACCCGACTGGTTCTTCGAAGGCGATGCGGTCTTTAATGAAACCAAACTCACACGGCAGGGGCGGGGGCGGCTGCCTTTGTTCATGAACAGGTTCAGGGCGCTGTATCAGTCGGGCAGGCAATACAATTTTCAGCAGCTGCGCAATGGTTCGCTCCGGCATTATGTTCCCGGGCATTATGAACTCGGATATTTATTAGTGGCGTATGGCCGCCAGAAATATGGTGAGGATATCTGGCGGAAGATCACCGATGATGCAGCCAGGTTCAAACCATTTTTCTATCCATTTCAGGGAGCGGTTAAAAGGAATACAGGCATATCATTCAACAATTTTGTAGCCGATGCGTTCCGGCATTTTCAATCGCAATGGACCAGAGGCCCGCAACAGGTGGAGTGGCTTACCAGGAGCCATACACATGATGTGAGAGACTATCTCTATCCGTATCTGCAAAGCGACGGCTCCTGCATCGTGCTTAAAAGATCATATAGCCATCCGCCGGCTTTTGTTCGCGTGGAGACAAACGGGGATGAGAAAAAGATTGCCGACAGGGATATTGCGATCGACGACCAGTTCTCGGTAAATGCCGGCAAGATCATTTACGCTGCTTACCGCCCCGATCCGCGCTGGGGCTATCGCGAATACACCCGTTTGGTAATGCTCGATATTGCGAGCGGGGAACAGCGGACGCTGGACGGCAAAGGCAAATATTTTTCGCCCGATATCTCGCATAACGGCAGGGAGATCGCGGTAGTGGAAGTGGATGAGCAGGAAAATTCAAAACTGATCCGGCTTTCTGTTAACGGAGACCGGATCGATTCCATGTCGAAGCCAGGATGGTTTTTTTCGAGTCCCAAATTTTCCGCCGATGACCGGCATATCTACGTAGCGGTCAGGAATCCCGCGGGCGAAATGGCTATCGTGAAATATGGCACCGGTGAAGAGATCCTGTTACCGTTTGCGAACCGGCCTTTGGGGTTTCTTACTGTCAAGGGCGATACTATCCTGTATACACGGACTTCTCTGGATCAGGATGAGATCTGGGCGGTAAAAGACGTGGCGGGAGCACCGAACTATGGGCTGGCAGGATATCCCACCGGCTTATACCAGGCGGGATTGCGGACCGATGGCAGCCTTATCGCGTCTGCGTTCACTGCCGACGGCTACAGATTGGGTGTGTTCACACCGGAATGGACGCGGCTGCCTGGAAATATCCAGCCGCTTCAGGATCATGTATACCTCGAGGCTGTATTTCCCGACAGCGGGTATAGTTTTCTTTCGGCAGTACCGCGGGGCAGTTTCCCGGTTAGTAAGTACAGCAAGTCCAGCGGTTTCTTCAACTTCCACAGCTACGAACCCTATTTCGAAGACCCGGAGTATTCCTTCACTATTTTCGGCGAGAATGTGCTGGGAACTTTTCAGTCTGAGTTATCCTACACCTATAACCGCAATGAAGGCAGCCACAAAGCCGGTTTCAACGGAATTTTCGGCGGCAGCTATGTGGAACCCGTATTCGGGCTGAGTCAGACATGGCAGCGGACCGCATTGCTGAGTAAGGATACTGCTGTGAACTGGAATGAGTTGGTAGGGTATGCCGGACTGCAGTTGCCGCTTAATTTTTCCGGCGACGGGCGGTACCGGTACCTGACCCTGTCGGCCCTGTTCAATATTGACCAGGTAAAATGGACGGGCCTTGCGCAGAAGCTGCTGCGGGATCAGCAGGTCAACTACCTCAGCAGCCGGCTGGTATATACTTCGCAGGCACAGAAAGCAGTGCAGCAGATCTACCCGCACTGGGCGCAAAGCCTTGTATTACAGTACCGTAATGCTGTTAATGGGGTATTGGCCCACCAGTTCCTGGGCAGCGTGGCCTTCTATCTGCCCGGTATCTCGAACACCCACAACATCGTATTGACAGCAGCCTACCAAGCCCGGGATACCGCCAACCAGTATCTTTTCTCCAATAATTTCCCGTTTGCCCGGGGCTATAGCGCAGTGGATTTTCCGCGGATGTGGCGGATCGGGTTCAACTACCACCTGCCACTGATTTACCCGGACTGGGGTTTCGGCAATATTGTGTATTTCCTGCGGGCCCGGACCAACCTCTTCTACGACTATTCCCGTGGCAAAAGCCTCAGAACGGGAATCGAAACCCCCTTCAATACGGTGGGTGGCGAGCTGTATTTCGACACCAGGTGGTGGAACCAGCAGCCGGTTACATTCGGGATCCGCTATAGCCGGTTGTTAAACAATGAGTTCCGCGGTACCACCCAGCCCAATGTGTGGGAGTTCATCCTGCCGGTAAGCCTGTTCCGCTAAGTTTTCAGGGCTATATTTACCGATCCGGGGCAGGAACAGGGAGTTTTTCCACAAAAAATGGAATTTTACCCACTAATTTTTCATATTTCGGTTGCTCTTTAATATCTTTGCAGCCCCAAAAATCGTATGTCGAAACAGCCACTGATCAAACAAGATGGAGTTATTCTGGAAGCCCTGAGCAACGCTATGTTCCGGGTAAAGTTGGAAAACGGTCACGAAATACTGGCAACCATCTCGGGGAAAATGAGGATGCACTATATCCGGATATTGCCGGGCGATAAAGTGGGAGTGGAGATGAGTCCGTACGATCTGAGCAGGGGAAGGATCATATTCAGGTATAAGTAGGCTGAAGGCTTAGGGCTGAAAGCTTAACGCAGATAAACGAATAACGAAGAAAAATAACAAGCAATGAAAGTCAGAGCTTCTATCAAGAAACGCAGCGTGGATTGCAAGATCGTGAAGAGAAAAGGCAAGCTGTTCGTGATCAACAAAAAGAACCCACGCTTCAAGCAGCGGCAGGGATAACCAATTGGGAAATTGCCAATTGGGAATTTTGAAATTTTAATTCCAAAATCTCCCAATCCAAAATTCCAAAATCGAATTAGTACAGTATAAACCTAAAATAAACTATGGCTCGTATTGCCGGTATTGATTTACCAAAAAATAAAAGAGGGGAAATTGGCCTGACGTATATCTACGGCATCGGAAGGTCTACTGCCCAGTACATCCTGGACAAAGCTGGTATCGATTTCGATAAGAAAGTGAACCAGTGGAACGACGAGGAGCAGGCTGCTATCCGTAATATCATCAACAACGAGTTCAAGGTAGAAGGTGCGCTTCGTTCTGAAGTGTCTATGAGCATCAAGCGTCTGCTGGATATCGCCTCCTAACGTGGCCTGCGTCACCGTAAAGGCCTGCCGGTTCGTGGTCAGCGTACCAAAACCAACAGCCGTACAAGAAAGGGTAAGAGGAAGACTGTAGCTGGTAAGAAGAAA
>JAFBAN010000022.1 GCA_019247775.1 Chitinophagaceae bacterium
TTATAATGGCCTGCCCTGGCCGCTGAAATTATTGAAGCGATGATCTTTCCTGCAGGATGGTTTCGGCTATCAGGAGGTCTGCCGGCCGGGTGATTTTCAGGTTTTCATGTTCACCCTCGATCAGCCATACTCTATGGCCGGCCGCTTCCACCACCGTGGCTTCATCCGTGAACGACTCATCGTATTCCCTATCGAATGCCGGCAGCAGTAACTGGCTCTGGAATGTCTGGGGGGTTTGAATGATCCGTACATCATTCCGGTCGGCTACGCGGTGACTGTCGGCTGTAATGATCCGGATACTATCGGTGGCGCGGACTGCCGGTATCGCAGATCCTTTTTCAAGGGCCTGGGTATAGCATCGGGTGATCAGGTCCGGAGTGACAAGGCAGCGTACCCCATCATGCACAAAAACGATGGAGGGATCCGTAACGAGGGCCAGCCCGTTCTTGACAGACTGAAAACGGCTTTCACCGCCAGCCACCGGAAATATCCGGGTTTCTTCAGCAAGAAAACTCCGGCGGATCTTTTCGGCTGCCTGGAGGTGCACGGCGGGCAGTACCAGTATCACCTGCAGATCTTCGTAAGCGCTCAGGAAAGCGTTTATCGCATGCCAGACCAGCGGTTTACCCTGCAGCAACATGAACTGCTTGGGTACGGCGCTATTCATTCTCTGGCCGCTTCCTCCCGCTACGATTACTGCAAATTTTTTCATGATGGCCTGTAATATCCGCATAAAAAAGGAGCTACCAAAGTAGCTCCCTACACTTTTCTCATGTGCTTATATGATACGTGTCCGATCAAATATACGGAATCCTGAATAATTTTTACCCCATCCCGGGCCTTAATTCTGCATTAATCAGGCTCCCAGCAGCAGCTCGCATTCCTGCAGCAGCCTGTCCTTATCGATGGCCGCCGTGCCCACTTCCTCGCATACAAGTCCCCCTGCAATATTGGCCATTTCGGCGGCCAGGTGCATGTCTCTGGAAGCAGCATAAGCCAGCGATGCCACAGCGATCACGGTATCTCCTGCACCGCTCACATCGGCGATATTGCGGATATGGGTGGGGATGATCCGCGCCTGGTCGCCCTGCTTGTAGAAGACCCCTTTTTCAGAAAGCGTGATAAAGGATATTTCATGCTGCAGGTGCTGGTGCAGCGCATGGTGCATTTCCTGCAGCGACGACAGATCTATATGATCGGTGAGCAGGTTCAGCCCCTCCTTCACCTCTTTGAGATTGGGTTTGAAAATGGTCACGCCCTGGTAGTTCAGGAAATTTTTCCGTTTGGGATCCACCGTCGTGATCACGCCATGTTCCCGGCTCAGTTCGATCAGTTCCTTGATCACCCGTTGCGTGAGTATGCCCTTGTTGTAGTCTTCGAGTATTACAACATCCGGCTTATGTGCAGCGAAGAATTTTTTCGCCTGTTGCAATACGGCATCTTGCAATGCCGTATCGATATCACTGGTGTGTTCGGCGTCCAGCCGCATCATCTGCTGGTTGCGGCTCATGATCCTGGTCTTGTTGGTGGTAATACGCTGATCGGAACAGATGATGTACGATGTGTCGATCTTGTTCTCTTTCAGCAACCTTATCAATTCTTCACCGTCCTGGTCTTTTCCGATAACGGAAATAATGGAGGTATGGGCGCCGATAGATGCACTGTTCAGCGCCACGTTGGCTGCACCACCCACCCGCAGCTCTTTCTTTTTCAGAGCTACCACAGGCACCGGCGCCTCGGGTGAGATCCGCTCAACATTGCCCCACCAGTAAGTATCCAGCATAATATCCCCCACGATCAGCACGCGCAGGGAAGCCAGTTTCGAAAATAACTGCTCAAAGTCCATCTGGTTCTCTCTTTTTTGCATTTGCCACGGCAATATAATACAGCGGGATGCCGATCAGCGTAATGATCAGCCCGGGCCAGGTGAAATTCGGTTTGTAAATGATCAGCAATACGCAGAACGCAATACCCATCAGTATATAGATCGCCGGCAGTACGGGATAGCCGAAAGCCTTGTAAGGCCTTTCGATGTCCGGCCGCTTCTTGCGCAGGATAAAGATGCCGATGATGGTGAGCACATAAAATATCACCACGATGAACGATACCATATCCAGCAGGTCCCCGTATTTGCCGCTAAGGCATAACAAACAAGCCACCACGCATTGCGCCCATAGAGCCCAGCCTGGTACTGCATTGTTGTTGAGAATTCCTGCTTTTCTGAAGAACAGCCCGTCCTGCGCCATCGTATAGTATACCCTTGCCCCGGCCAGGATCAGCCCATTGTTGCATCCGAACGTGGAGATCATTATCATAATGGCGATCACATACGTACCGACATTGCCAAAGATCACATGCGAGGCGGCCACCGCAACCCGGTCTGAAGGCGCAAATGCAATATCGTTAAGCGGCATTACCGCTACATACATCATGTTGGCCGACACATAGATCACGGTAACGATCAGGGTGCCCAGCAGGAGGCTCATCCCGATATTCTTTTTTGGGTTCTTTATCTCTCCTGCAATGAATGTTACATTGTTCCAGGCATCGCTGCTGAAGATCGACCCTACCATCGATGCAGCGATCGCTCCCAGCACACCCATCCCCACCACCTGGCCGATTTCCGTGGTGGAAGTCATATGGCGCATGGACCATGCATTGGTCCAGTTGGCGTCCCAGATCTTCCCGTTAGCTGCAATAAAACCGAAAACGATCAGGCCGAACAGCGACAGCAGTTTGGTGACCGTGAACGTGGTCTGGATCAGCTTGCCGGCTTTGATACCCCGGGTATTGATATAGGTAAGAAAAACGATCAGCAATATCGATACGAACTGCGCGGTGTAGATCTTGAATGGTCCCACCGTTGCAAGTATGTTCGCGTCGGTAAGTTCCAGGGCCGGGAAAAAATAACCGGCGAATTTACAGAACGCCACTCCTACCGCAGCGATCGTACCGGTCTGGATCACCGAGAAAAAGCTCCAGCCGTAGAGAAAACCGACCAGCGGATTATACGATTCCTTCAGGTACACATACTGCCCGCCGGCCCTGGGATACATGGCACTGAGCTCCCCATAGCTCATGGCCGCGGTAAGCGTCATAAAACCGGTGATCAGCCATACGGCGATCAGCCAGCCGGCGCTGCCTACATTACGGGTGATATCGGCGCTTACGATAAAGATACCGGAGCCGATCATACTGCCTGCAACGATCATCGTTGCATCGAATAGTCCAAGCGTGGGTTTGAAGGAGGTTTCATTACTCATAAAAAATCCCGCTTTTTATAGCGCGATTGAAGATAATAAAATATGATCGAGTTTTATTTTTTCTTCTGGTACAATGCATTCAGGCCTTTTACCACATCACTGGTAACATCATAGGCGCTGTCTTTGAGATAGATCAGTTCTGGTGAATAGGAGAAGATAAAAGCGTAGCCCTTGTCTTTGTTATAATCTTTCAGGTAGTCTTCGATCTTCTTTTTTACGTCCTGCATTTTTTTGAAAGCCTCATCCTGCATTTCATCGCTCATCATTTTTTCCTTTCCGCGGAAAGCCTGTTCCATCTGCATCAGTTCCTGCTGTTTGTTGGCCTGCTCGGCCTGCGACAGGTTAGGCGCTACTTTCTGGAATTCCTGGTACTTGCCGGCGAAAGTCGCTTTCAGATCACCGAGTACCTTGTTGTTGGCCTGCGATTTACTATCGAGCTGTTCTTTGATCTCTTTGTAGTAATCGAAATGTTCCTGGATGGAATCGATCTCGAAATACGCTATGCGGAAATTACCGGAGGGCACCGCCTTGGAACTTCCTGCTACCTGCATATTGGCAGAGCGGGAAGAGAAATGGAGATAGAACAATACCGCTACCGCCACCACGAGAATAACATTAAGAACGGGGGTAAAGTTTTTCATCGCTGACTTAGGTTGATTGATATGATTTGAATAAGATTGATATGATGCAGAGCAACAGAGCGCAAGTTAATATCCGGGATCGGGGATGATATGTTAAAAAAGCGGGGAGCTCTCACTCCCCACTTCATATTAATCATATTGAAATCTGCGCACCTGCGTTACTCCTCCTCGTCGAAGCTCATCGCCTCGCGCGTGGTGGCCAGTACCTCGTACTCTTCCTTGCTGCCTACGATCATGTTCTCGAACTCTTTCTGTCCTGAACCTGCAGGTATCAGATGGCCCGTGATCACGTTCTCTTTCAGGCCCAGCATAGAGTCGGTCTTGCCCTGGATGGCAGCCTGGCTCAATACCTTGGTGGTTTCCTGGAAGGATGCAGCCGAGATCCAGCTCTGTACGCCCAGTGAAGCTTTGGTAATACCCAGCAGCACCGGAGTAGCGGTAGCAGGCTTGGCATCCCTGATCTCCACCAGCTTCTTATCGCTTCTGCGCAGGATGGAATTCTCTTCCCTCAGCTCACGCAGGGTAACGATCTGACCGGCTTTCATCTTGGTGCTTTCACCCGGGTCGGTTACCACTTTCTTATCGAAGATCCTGTCGTTCTCTTCGATAAAGTCGAACCTGTCTTCCAGGTCCTCCTCGAGGAATTTGGTATCGCCGGCATCAACGATCTCTACTTTCTTCATCATCTGGCGTACGATCACTTCAATGTGTTTGTCGTTGATACGCACACCCTGTAAACGGTATACTTCCTGGATCTCATTCACCACATATTCCTGTACCGCAAAAGGTCCTTTGATAGCAAGGATATCGGCCGGAGCGATCTGCCCGTCAGACATCGGCGTACCCGCTTTCACGAAGTCGCCATCCTGTACCAGGATCTGCCTTGTCAGCGGGATCAGGTATTTCTTCACCATACCGTCTCTCGACTCGACAATGATCTCGCGGTTACCGCGCTTCACGTTTCCGAATGCTACCACACCGTCGATCTCACAAACGATGGCGGGGTTACCCGGGTTACGCGCTTCGAACAATTCCGTTACGCGGGGCAGACCACCCGTGATATCGCGGAGCTTACCCAGTACGCGCGGAATCTTAACGAGCACCTGGCCTGCTTTCACATCATCTCCTTCCTCCACTACGATATGCGAGCCAACCGGCAGGTTGTATTGCTTATTCTCTTTTCCAACCACATTGATGGTCGGGATCTTGGTCTTGTCTTTTGTTTCGATAACCACTTTCTCACGGTGACCGGTCTGTTCGTCAGACTCATCGCGGTAAGTGATACCGTCAAGCACGTTCTCGAATTTAACGGTACCCACCTGCTCGGCCACGATCACGTTGTTGAACGGATCCCAGCTGCAGATCATATCGCCTTTCTTCACCTGTGCACCGTCTTTTACCATCAGGGTTGCACCATAAGGAACGTTATTGGTGATGAGCAGGCGATCGTTCTTCACGTCCATGATCCTTACCTCACCGGTACGGCCGATAACGATCTTCACTTTCTGGCCTTCATTGTTCACGCTGTCAGTTGTACGCAGACCATCGAACTGGATAGTACCGTCGAATTTGGCGATCAGGCCTGATTCAACAGAAGCGGATCCCGCTACACCACCCACGTGGAAGGTACGCAGGGTAAGCTGTGTACCCGGCTCACCGATAGACTGTGCCGCGATGATACCTACTGCATCGCCGTTCTGCGCCAGGTAACCTGTTGCCAGGTTCTTGCCGTAACATTTCACGCATACGCCGCGCTTGCTTTCGCAGGTGAGTACGGAGCGGATCTCAACGGTTTCGATACCTGCTTCTTCGATCGCTTTCGCATGTTCGGAAGTGATCTCCTCACCTGCCAGAATGATCAGCTCATCGGTAAGCGGGTGATGGATATTGTGCAGGGATGTACGGCCTTCGATCCGGTCTGCCAGCGGCTCGATCACATCTTCATTATCTTTCAGGGCAGTAGTTGCATTGCCACGCAGCGTACCGCAATCTTCTTCGGAAATAACCACATCCTGCGATACGTCTACCAGACGACGGGTCAGGTAACCGGCATCGGCTGTTTTCAGGGCCGTATCCGCCAGACCTTTACGTGCACCGTGGGTAGAGATAAAGTAATCCAGTACGTTCAGTCCGCCTTTGAAATTAGACAGGATCGGATTCTCGATTACCTCGCTGCCAGTGCTTCCGCTCTTACGCGGCTTGGCCATCAGACCCCTGATACCCACCAGCTGCTTAACCTGTGTTTTGGAACCACGGGCGCCGGAATCAAGCATCATGAATACAGAGTTGAAGCCCTGCTTGTCGATCGCCATTTCACGGATCAGCGTTTCGGTGATCTTCATATCCACACGTCCCCAGATATCGATCACCTGGTTGTAACGTTCGTTATTGGTGATCAGACCCATGTTATAGCTTTCCCACACTTCTTCCACTTCGGTCTTCGCATTGTCGAGCATCTCGTTCCTGATCTCAGGAACGATCAGGTCGTTCACGCTGAACGAGAGACCGCCGCGGAATGCCATACGGAAACCGAGGGTCTTGATATCGTCCAGGAATTTCGCGGTCTTCGGAACATTGGTGATCTTAATGATATCGCCGATGATCTCGCGCAGGCTTTTCTTGGTCAGCAGCGCATTCACAAAACCTACTTCAACAGGAACATGCTGGTTGAACAGCACGCGGCCCACCGTGGTATCGATCAGCTTTTTCACCAGCTGTCCGTTCTCACGCACATTGGTTTTTACTTTGATGTTCGCATGCAGGTCAACACGTCCTTCGTTGTAGGCAATGATCACTTCATCCATACTGTAGAAAGCCATTCCCTGGCCTTTTACCGTTTCGGTTTCAGTTGATTTTTTGCCTTTGGTGATATAGTACAGACCGAGTACCATGTCCTGTGAAGGCAGGGTGATCGGCGTACCGTTTTGCGGATTGAGGATATTGTGCGAAGACAGCATCAGCAACTGCGCCTCCAGGATGGCAGCATTGCTCAAAGGCACGTGCACCGCCATCTGGTCACCGTCGAAGTCGGCGTTGAAAGATGAGGTTACCAGTGGGTGCAGCTGGATGGCCTTACCTTCTACCAGTTTGGGCTGGAACGCCTGAATAGACAGACGGTGAAGCGTAGGGGCCCTGTTCAGCAACACCGGGTGACCTTTCAATATATTTTCGAGGATATCCCAGATCACAGCTTCTTTACGGTCTACCAGTTTCTTGGCAGACTTCACTGTTTTCACGATACCTCTTTCGATCAGTTTACGGATCACGAATGGTTTGAACAATTCGGCAGCCATATCTTTCGGCAGACCGCATTCGTGGATCTTCAGTTCAGGACCTACCACGATCACCGAACGGCCGGAGTAGTCGACACGTTTACCGAGCAGGTTCTGACGGAAACGGCCTTGTTTACCTTTCAGTACATCTGACAGTGATTTCAGCGCACGGCCACCTTCGGCTTTCACCGCATTTGATTTACGGCTGTTGTCGAACAGTGAATCGATCGCTTCCTGCAGCATACGTTTTTCGTTACGCAGGATCACTTCAGGAGCTTTGATCTCCAGAAGCCTTTTCAGACGGTTGTTACGGATGATCACGCGACGATAGAGATCATTCAGATCCGAGCTCGCAAAACGTCCGCCATCCAGCGGCACCAGCGGACGCAGTTCCGGCGGAATAACCGGGATATACTGCATCACCATCCATTCAGGACGGTTGGTGATACGGGTGCTGGCATCGCGGAAAGATTCCACCACGCTCAGGCGCTTCAGGGCATCCGCCTTACGCTGCTGCGATGTTTCAGTGGCAGCGGCATTACGCAGTGAGAAGCTCAGTTCATCCAGGTCTATCCTTTCCAGCAGTGCATGAACCGCTTCGGCGCCCATTTTGGCTACGAATTTCTGCGGATCATCTTCCGGCAGGTATTGGTTGTCTTTCGGGATATTGTCGAGGATATCCAGGTATTCTTCTTCAGTCAGCAGATCACCCATGTTCAGGTTCTCCTTGATACCGCCCTGAATCACCACATACCTTTCATAGTATACGATGGTCTCGAGCTTTTTGGAGCTCATGCCCAGCAGGTAACCGATCTTATTAGGCAGGCTTTTGAAATACCAGATATGCACTACAGGTACTACCAGTTTGATATGACCCATGCGTTCACGGCGTACTTTCTTCTCGGTCACTTCCACACCGCAACGGTCACACACGATACCCTTGTAACGGATACGCTTGTACTTACCGCAGGCACATTCATAATCTTTTACCGGTCCGAATATCCTTTCGCAGAACAGACCATCCCGCTCCGGCTTATAGGTACGGTAGTTGATGGTCTCAGGCTTCAGTACTTCACCAAAACTCCTTTCCAGGATGCTGTCAGGCGATGCCAGACTGATGGTGATCTGTGAGAACGTAGGCCTTGGTTTATTATCTCTTTTGATTGCCATATCGCTGTTACGATTTGTAGTTTTTTGATTTGTTACCAGCAGCGGAGCCTGACCCCGTCTGCCGTTGCGTCGCACACTTGTACGGCGGAACGCTTATCAGCTTCGTGAGGCGTGAATCGTGAATCGTGAGTATTCTCTCACGATTCACGTCTCACGTTTCACGTTATTCGAATTTCAGGTCCAATCCCAATCCCCTCAATTCATGTACAAGTACATTGAACGATTCGGGAACGCCGGGGCGCGGGATATTATCACCTTTAACGATGGCTTCGTAAGTCTTCGCACGGCCGATGATATCATCCGATTTCAGGGTAAGCAGTTCCTGCAGGATATTGGCTGCGCCATATGCTTCAAGCGCCCATACCTCCATCTCACCGAAACGCTGACCACCGAACTGGGCTTTACCACCCAGCGGCTGCTGCGTAATAAGACTGTATGGTCCGATAGAACGGGCATGCATCTTATCATCCACCATATGGTGCAGTTTGATCACATAGATCACACCCACGGTTGCCTTCTGGTGGAAACGCTCGCCGGTTTCGCCATCGAACAGGTAAGTATGCCCGTTATTCGGGATATCCGCCTGCTGGCAGTATTCTTCGATCTGCGTGGTAGAAGCACCATCGAAGATCGGTGTTGAGAATTTCAATCCGAGCTTCTTACCGGTCCAGCCTAAGATGGTCTCATAGATCTGGCCCAGGTTCATCCTCGAAGGCACACCCAACGGGTTCAGTACGATATCAACCGGGGTTCCATCTTCCATGAACGGCATATCTTCTGCACGTACGATCTTGGCCACGATACCTTTGTTACCGTGACGGCCCGCCATCTTATCACCTACTTTCAGCTTACGCTTTACGGCGAGGTATACTTTCGCGAGTTTCAATACGCCGGCCGGTAATTCATCACCGATAGAGATATTGAATTTCTCACGCTTGTAACGGCCGAGCTCCTCATTGTATTTAATGCTGTAGTTATGCAGCAGGGTATTGATCTGGTCATCGGTCTTCGCATCACCGGTCCAACCCAGCGGGTTCACGTTCTGGTAATCGATGGTAGACAGGTTCTTTTGATTGAACTTGGCGCCCTTGCCGATCAGCATCTCGCCGAAATTATTGCTCACACCGGTAGACGCTTTGTCTTTCAACAGGGTCTGCAGTTTTTCCAGCAACAGTTCCTTCAGCGATTCTGTATTCTGTGCATGCACTTTCTCTACTTTTTCCAGCAGCGCTTTCTCACGGATCTTTCCGTTCTTGTCTTTCTTCGCACGCTGGAACAGTTTCTTGTCGATCACCACACCTTCGGTACCATTCGGCGCCTTCAGTGAAGCATCTTTTGCATCGCCGGCTTTATCACCAAAGATGGCGCGCAGCAGTTTCTCTTCAGGGGTAGGATCGGATTCACCTTTTGGTGTGATCTTACCGATAAGGATATCTCCTTCCTTGATAGTGGCGCCGATGCGGATGATACCGTTCTCGTCAAGATCCTTGGTCGCTTCTTCAGAAACGTTCGGGATATCGGGAGTCAGTTCTTCCTCACCCAGTTTGGTATCGCGCACTTCCAGCTCATATTCTTCAATGTGAACGGAAGTGAACAGGTCTTCACGCACCACTTTCTCGCTGATCACGATGGCATCCTCGAAGTTGTAACCCTTCCATGGCATGAATGCCACCTGCAGGTTACGTCCGAGCGCCAGTTCACCGTCTTTGGTTGCGTAGCCTTCTGTTAAGAAATCACCTTTCTTCACCTTCTGTCCTTTGCGAACCGCCGGACGAAGGTTGATACAGGTTGCCTGGTTGGTCTTGATGAACTTGGTGAGTTTATACACCTGCAGGTCATCATTAAAGCTTACCAGCCTGTCAATATCATTGCGGTCGTAACGTACATGGATCTCGTTGGCGTCAACGAATTCCACCACGCCATTTCCTTCAGAGTGGATCTGGATACGCGCATCGCGTGCTGCTTTTCCTTCCAGGCCGGTACCTACGATAGGCACTTCCGGACGGATCAGCGGCACCGCCTGGCGCTGCATGTTCGATCCCATCAGGGCACGGTTGGCATCATCGTGCTCGAGGAAGGGGATCAGCGAAGCACTCAGACCAACGATCTGGTTGGGCGCAACGTCCATATATTCTACTTCACCTTTATCCAGTATCGGGAAATCACCGGTCTGGCGGGAAACTACTTTCTCTTCCACGAAATTGCCTTTCTCATCCAGCGGCGAATTGCTCTGGGCGATCTTGGCAGTATCTTCTTCTTCCGCGCTCAGGAAAGTCAGTTCTTTCATGTTCACTTTACCATCGTTCACTTTACGGTAAGGCGTTTCGATAAAGCCCATATCGTTGATGGAAGCGTGTACGCAAAGCGTTGAGATCAGACCGATATTCGGTCCTTCCGGCGTTTCGATGGTACACAAACGACCATAGTGAGAATAGTGTACGTCACGCACCTCAAAGCCTGCCCTTTCACGGCTCAGGCCGCCTGGTCCGAGTGCGGAGATACGACGCTTGTGCGTGATCTCACTCAACGGATTGGTCTGGTCGAGGAACTGTGAGAGCTGAGATGTACCGAAGAAGGAATTGATCACGGAAGACAATGTCCTCGCATTGATCAGGTCTACCGGTGTGAACACCTCATTGTCGCGCACGTTCATCCTTTCGCGGATGGTACGCGCCATACGCGCGAGGCCAACGCCGAACTGTGCATACAGTTGTTCTCCAACAGTACGTACGCGACGGTTGCTCAGGTGATCGATATCGTCGATCTCTGCTTTCGCATTGGTGAGGCGGACCAGGTATTTGATGATCTCGATGATATCCTGCTTGGTCAGTACTTTCTTGGTCAGCGGGTAATCGAGACCCAGTTTACGGTTGATCTTGTAACGGCCTACTTCCCCGAGGTCATAACGCTTGTCGCTGAAGAATAGTTTGTCGATGATACCGCGGGCGGTCTCGTTATCGGGTGCATCGGCACCGCGCAGCTGGCGGTAAATATGCTGTACCGCTTCGAGTTCGCTGTTGGAAGTATCCTTGTTCAGGGTATTGTAGATGATCGCGTAATCGCCGCCTACATCTTCTTTCTGGATGAATACGCTCTTCACGTCCATCTCGATGATGGTAGCGATCGCTTCCTCATCCAGAACGGTATCGCGCTCCATTACGATCTCGTTACGCTCGATGCTCACCACTTCACCGGTATCTTCATCCACGAAGTCTTCCACCCAGGTACGGAGTACCCGGGCAGCGAGCTTTTTGCCAACCTGGTTGGCCAGCGATTTTTTGTCGGCCTTTACTTCATCGGCCATGCCGAAGAGTTCCAGGATGTCTTTATCGGTTTCGAAACCGATAGAGCGCAGCAAAGTGGTTACCGGGAATTTTTTCTTGCGATCGATGTACGCATACATCACGTTGTTGATGTCTGTCGCAAACTCCATCCAGGCGCCTTTGAAAGGGATAACGCGGGCAGAGTAGATCTTGGTTCCGTTGGGGTGAATGGACTGGCCAAAGAATACACCAGGAGAACGGTGCAGTTGGGATACCACCACGCGCTCGGCGCCATTGATCACAAAGGTGCCGCGGGGGGTCATGTAGGGGATATTACCCAGGAACACATCCTGAACGATCGTCTGGAAATCTACGTGCTCTTCGTCGTTACAGCTCAGGCGAAGTTTCGCTTTCAGCGGAACAGCGTATGTAAGACCGCGCTCCATACACTCATCGATGGTGTAGCGGGGCGGATCGATAAAATAATCAAGGAACTCCAGCATGAAAATGTTACGCGTGTCAGTGATCGGAAAGTTTTCCTTGAACA
Organism: Chitinophagaceae bacterium; assembly: GCA_019247775.1. GTDB lineage: Bacteria > Bacteroidota > Bacteroidia > Chitinophagales > Chitinophagaceae > Sediminibacterium. The sequence goes on from JAFBAN010000022.1 coordinate 12,157, forward strand.
CACGGAACAGACCCTCCACGTTACGCTTGTCGGGTGTTGTTTCTAACTGGAAAAATTCTCTGAAGGATTCTAACTGAATGTCGAGCAGGTCGGGCGCATCGGCTAAATGTTTGGTTTTTCCGAAGCCGACCCTGTTGTTCATTGAAGTAGTTGACATATCTTAATAAAACCGGTTTATTGGCCAAAAAAAGGATAAGCGATACAAGCTCTCAGTCTATTGAAACCGAAAGGTTTATCTAATTACGATACTCGATAAAATGTTTGCTTGATAACTTGCCCAAAATAAAGGATGGCAAAGGTAAGCATTGAGAGAGAAACAATAAAATCAAATTTTGGACCAAAACCGGGTTTGGGGATAAACTTTTAAGCTCACTGCCAGATCGTCAATTCAACAGATTTTTAACAACCGTCCGTTAAACCCTGCACGATTCCTGCTGTCTCTCCGACAAACCGATAATTATGCGAAAATCATTGATTTTGATGTGTTTAGTGTCTGCATTCGCCCTTGGGGACGCCAGTGCCCAGTTCGGTCCCGGATATGGCAGACCCGGCTATGGCTACGGCCGTACCCCGGCTCAGCGGTACCCGCAGCGCCGTCGCCAACAGGATAACCAGCCCGCTTTCAGGCCTACGGTACAGCTTTCCATAGGCTATGGCTATCCCAGCTCAGATAAGGAGCAGATGGCCCAGTTCCGCGGCCTGTATCGCGGCACTGTAGCCCAGACAGGCCCGGTTACCGGCGCCCTCGACGTTCAATTCAGCCGCAGCTCAGCCATCGGGCTGATCGTATCTCATGGGGAAGTGAGCGCTCCCTACTATGATTACAACAGCGGCTCCCCTGCTGTTTACGGGCGGCTCAGCAGCTGGACGGCCATGCTGAACCTGATGCATTACATGCCAGTGCCGGCTAGTGCGGTATTCAGTCCCTATGTCCGGACCGCCATTGGTCTTAATATCTGGAACCAGAATTATACCGATGCTACCGGCAATAAGCTGGGTTATGTGGAAGAACCCAACCAACTGGCCTACCAGGTAGGTATCGGAACGAATATCAATTTCTCCCGCAATACCAGCCTGTTCGTGGAGGCCGGCTACGGCAAGTTCCTGCTGCACGGCGGCCTGGCGTTCAAGCTGTAGGGGGTAAATGGTGAATTGTGAATGGGGAGTCGTGAGACGTGAGGCGTCAATCGTGAGGCGTCAATCGTGAGGCGTTAGTTGGAACTGCTCGTCACTTAACCCATTCACCATTCACTATTCACCATTCACGTCTCACGTCTCACGCCTCACGAATGACGCCTCCCGCCCTATCGCACAAAAAAGCCGGCAGGAAATCCCACCGGCTTATTATCTTCTGTAAAAGAAAGATTACTTGATCTCCACTTCAGCACCTGCATCTTTCAGCTTGGCTGCGAGTTCGTCTGCTTCTGCTTTGGAAACACCTTCTTTGATGGGTTTTGGAGCGCCATCAACCAGGTCTTTCGCTTCTTTCAGGCCCAGGCCGGTCATTTCTTTCACGATCTTAACCACGCCCAGTTTGCTTGCGCCGCCGCTAACGAGGATCACATCGAAAGATGTTTTCTCTTCAACTGCAGCAGCACCGCCGCCGCCGTCTCCAGATACTACTACTGCAGCAGCAGCTGGTTCGATACCGTAATCAGCTTTCAGTACATCAGCTAATTCCTGAACTTCTTTTACTGTTAAGCCTACTAATGTTTCGGCCAATGATTTTACGTCTGCCATGTGTTTAAATTTTTTCCGTCTTCATGTCACGCGGACCGCGTGATCCGACGGGTCTTTAAAAAAATTTTGTTTCTGCCTTCATTTTTATTCCATCCGGCCAAGGAAAATATATCTACAGGATCACTGTAAAATTTATTCGGCTGCAGCTTCTGCAGGAGCGCCCGCCTGTTTTTCGTGGTGGTGCAGTAAGGCAGCCAGTACACGCTTGGCAGGTGATTGCAACAGGCCGATCACTTCGCCGATCAGTTCGTTCTTCGTCTTGATCTTGGTGAGTGAAGCCAGGCTCTTATCGCCGGTATACACATCCCCATTGATGAAAGCGGCTTTCAGCACCGGCTTTTCACCGTTGGTTGATTTACGGAATGAACTGATGATCAGGGCCGGCTCTTTGGGGTTCTCGGAGAACATCAGAGCGGTCACATTGTGCAGTGAGTCGTATACGCCTGCATAACGCTCTGCATCCAGCGATTCCAGCGCCTTGCGGATCAGGGTATTCTTCGCCACTTTCATCTCCACCTGCTTGTTGAAACAGGCGCGGCGCAGATTGGACACCTGCTCAACGGTCAACGCTTCCGTATCGGTAACGTAGAAATTATTGTACTGACTGAATTTCCCTTTCAGGGCTTCAATCACTTCGTTTTTTTGATCTTTTGTCATAACTAACTTTTTTTATCAACCCGGATCATTTCATCACGCCATGGCGTAACGATCACCAGGAATTAGTTCATTAATGATTTAGTGTCCAGTGAAATGCCCGGGCTCATCGTGCTGGCCATGCTCACGCCTTTGAGGTAGATACCTTTTGCGGTGGATGGTTTCAGTTTGATGATGGCATTGATCAGCTCGGCGCTGTTCTCGGCTATCTTGTCGGAAGGGAAAGATACCCGGCCGATAGAAGCGTGAACGATACCTGCTTTATCCACTTTGAAAGCGATCTTACCGCCTTTTACTTCATTTACCGCTGCGGCCACATCATTGGTTACGGTACCGGTTTTCGGGTTAGGCATCAGGTTACGCGGACCCAGTACTTTACCCAGTTTACCGATCTTAGGCATTACGGCAGGCGTGGCAACGATCACGTCCACATCCACCCAGCCACCTTCGATCTTGGTGATATACTCGTCAAGGCCAACATAGTCAGCGCCGGCTTCTTTGGCGGCAGCTTCTTTGTCGGGCGTACACAGAACCAGTACGCGTTTTGTTTTACCGGTGCCATGCGGCAGCGATACGGTACCACGAACCTGCTGGTCGGCTTTCTTGGGGTCAACACCCAGGCGGATATGCAGGTCTACAGAACTATCGAATTTGGTACAATTGATCTCTTTTACAAGTGCGGAAGCGTCTTTAAGGGAATACTGTTTGTTTTTATCCACCTTGGTTACCGCTACTTTTCTTTTTTTGGTAATTGCCATTTTTTTAAATGTTTAAGGTGAATAAATTAGTTTTCCCAGGGAGCTTTTCCGTCAACAGTTAAACCCATACTGCGGGCAGTACCGGCCACCATGCTCATGGCGCTGTTCAGCGTAAAAGCGTTCAGGTCAGACATCTTGTCTTTGGCGATCGCTTCTACCTGTTCCCAGGTTACCTTGCCCACTTTCTGGCGGTTACTTTCCTTGGATCCTGACTGGATTTTTGCAGCTTCCATCAACTGGACAGCAGCAGGAGCGGTCTTGATGATAAAGTCGAACGACTTATCGGAATATACGGTGATCAGAACGGGAACCACTTTTCCCATTTTGTCCTGGGTTCTTGCATTGAACTGCTTGCAGAACTCCATAATGTTCACACCCTTTGAACCGAGTGCGGGGCCTACCGGAGGCGCAGGGTTGGCTTGACCGCCTTTTACCTGCAGCTTCACGAAGCCAGAGACTTCTTTTGCCATTTTTTTTAGATTTAATTGGTGATAGCGTCACGCCAAGGCGTGACTCCCAAATTCAATCATTCTTCTTTCTAAAGAACTTTTGGGGTCGCAAAGGTAAGGAAACGACAGCTTAAAACAAAGCAAAAACCTGAACAGTTTATGGTCTGTGGTCTGTAGTCTGTGGTTGTTACGGTTTTTTAATTGTTACTGGTTGAAAATCAATAAACTAGAAATAACTGATAACAACCACAGACTACAGACTACAGACTACAGACTTTATAATACCAATATCCCCTTCGCCTGTACGATCACTTCTTTCTTCGGCTGGGTGATCTTTGCGATCTCGTCTTTGCTTTTTCCCGCATCTTCCGCAAAATGGCGGAGCTGTTCAACCGTGGTCAGCTTTTCTTCGGCTGTTCCATCGATAACGATGGTCTTGCCGTTTAGGATCACCGGTACGGTGAATTTATGGTCCTTCATTTTCACCATCATGCTGCCTTCGGGTGATTTTACCCTGATCCAGCAACCTTCCATCTGGCATACTTCGGTTACCACACCCTTCAGTTTAACCGGCACTTCTTTGGAAGGAGCTGCCTGCAGGTTCGTATACAGTTGTTCAACCGAAATAGCATTCTCGGCTGTGGTCTGCTGGCCAAAATGGTCGCCCTTGTTGGCAGGGACTTTCGGCGGCTGGGCGTTAACAAGATATCCTGCGGCAATAAGTACGGCTGAGAAAATTATTTTTTTCATGCTTTCAGTTTAAAACAAATGTATGGAAAAGGATCCCAAAGCGGGTGGGCACGAAACGAATATGGATACAGGCCGAATATTGAGGCCAGCTTAACCGCCAAGGCACCAGGACGCAACGGCGCGACGGATGCTGCTGAGGGTTTTCTTCGTGTTGCTTGGCGCCCTGGCGTCTTTGCGGTTAAATTCAAGCTATACTATTATCGCCACCCTATTACTTACTGAATGCATTGATGGAATAATGCTACTTTGGGCTTCCAAACCAGGAAGAGATATGAGCGGGTATAAATGGAGATTGGCCCAGACACTTGAATACAAATGGTGGCAGCGTTATTTAGGCAATAAAGACCCTGAGCAATACCTGCACTGGAAAAAAAAGTATTGGGAAACCCTGCTGCAGACGATAAGCCCCTATCTCAATATTTCACCGGCTGACCGGATCATGGACGCCGGCTGCGGTCCGGCCGGTATTTTCATAATATTCGGGCAGAACCAGGTTGTGGCGGTGGACCCTTTGCTGGACAAATACCGTCAATTGCCACATTTCGATCCCGGACAATACCCCAACACCAGCTTCCGGGCTATTCCCATCGAACAGATAGATGAGCTGGCGGGCTATGATGTTATTTTTTGTCTCAATGCGATCAACCACGTCAAGGATATCTCGCTTTGCTATCGAAAACTTTCGCAGGCCCTGAAGCCCGGCGGCACACTGGTTATTTCAACCGACGCGCATAAACACAATTTTCTCCGGAAATTATTCAGGCTGATTCCCGGCGATATGCTTCATCCTGTACAGCAGAATATCGATGAATACCTGGCACTGCTCTCGGATCAGAAACTTGAGCTGGTTGCCAATATCCTCTACAAGAAGGAAAGGATCTTCGATTACTATATCAGCATAGCCCGGAAACCGGCTTAGGGCCGGCAATAAAAAACCCCGGATGATCCGGGGTTGAAATATTATCGGCAGATCTCTTTAGCTGATCTTTTCCACCTGCATATAGCTCAGTTCTACCGGGGTAGAACGGCCGAAGATCTTCACGGTCACTTTCAGTTTTTTCTTCTCGTCGTTCACGTCTTCGATCACGCCGTTGAAATCGTTGAAAGGCCCTTCGATGATCTTGATGGTCTCTCCTACGATGAACGGTTCGCTCATGGTTACGCCCTGGTCGTTCATCTCGTCCACTTTACCCAGCATCTTGTTCACTTCCGCTTTGCGCAGGGAGATGATATTGCCTTTGGAGCCTTTTCCATCGGTAAGAAAATGCATCACGTTGCTGATATTGCTGATGTGCTGCACCATATCGTCGTTCAGTTTGCCGTCCAGCACTTCCATCATCACATACCCCGGGAAATAGTTCTTTTCGCGCATTACTTTTTTGCCGTTCTGCACTTTGTATACTTTTTCCATCGGAAGGAATACCTGTTTGATGGTCTCCTGCCAGCCATTGCGCACGAGGTCTTTATCGAGGTATTCTTTCACCTTGCGTTCCTTACCGCTTACCACGCGAAGCACATACCATTTGGTTTCCGGTTGCGGGGCTGCTGCCGGCTGTTCTGGATTCGCTGTTTCTATTACTGGTTCCATGTTGTTTACTTGAATAATGAATAGATCAGCTTCAACAACTGGTTACTGGAAAAATCCATTACCCATACCATGGCGGTTATGATAACAGTAGCCACCAGCACGATCACCGTACTCTGCTGCAGTTGTGTCCAGGTAGGCCAGGTCACTTTCTCGAGCAACTCGCGGTAGCTTTCTTTAAAGTAGGTTGATATCTTATTCATCTTATCTATTTTGGAATTTTGGATTGGGAAATTTCGAAATTTCAATTTCAAGATTTCCCTCCCGCCAACTGGCGGGACGCTTTTCAAAATCACTGCACGGGCACTAGGATTCGAACCCAGATCGAAGGTTTTGGAGACCTTAATACTAACCGTTGTACGATGCCCGTAGAAAACTAAAAGCTATCCCGCCAGGGCGGGACAGCTTTTAGAGTATGTTACAAATGTAGTGAAAAACCCATTTGCTAAAGCTAAAAGCTTTTGGCTTGCAGCTTATTTCAGAATTTCAGTTACCTGACCGGCGCCTACTGTACGCCCACCTTCGCGGATCGCGAATTTCAAACCTTTTTCCATCGCAATTGGCTGGATCAGTTTAACAGTCAGACCGATATTATCACCAGGCATTACCATCTCGGTACCTGCAGGCAGAGAAACCTCACCGGTTACGTCTGTGGTACGGAAATAGAACTGGGGACGGTATTTGTTGAAGAACGGAGTATGACGGCCGCCTTCTTCTTTGCTCAGTACGTATACCTCACCTTTGAACTCGGTGTGCGGGGTGATTGAACCCGGCTTACAGATAACCATACCGCGACGGATATCTTTTTTCTCGATACCGCGGAGCAGCAGACCTGCGTTATCGCCAGCCTGGCCTTCATCCAGCAGCTTCTTGAACATTTCCACACCTGTTACGGTTGAAGAAAGCGCAGCTTCCATCAAACCTACGATCTCAACGGCTTCACCTACTTTGATGATACCGCGCTCGATACGGCCTGTTGCAACAGTACCGCGGCCAGTGATAGAGAACACGTCTTCCACAGACATCAGGAACGGCAGGTCGATCGGACGGGGAGGCAGCGGGATATAGGTATCAACAGCTTCCATCAGTTCGTCGATCTTACCAACCCATTTCGGATCTTCGGCCAGCGCGCCGGTAGCAGAACCCTGGATGATGGGAGTGTTATCGCCATCGAAGCCATATGAGGTCAGCAGTTCACGGATCTCCATTTCTACCAGTTCCAGCAGTTCGGGATCGTCAACCAGGTCAACTTTGTTCATGAAAACCACGATACGTGGTACACCTACCTGGCGGGCGAGCAGGATATGCTCTTTGGTCTGCGGCATCGGACCATCCGTTGCAGCCACCACCAGGATCGCGCCGTCCATCTGGGCAGCACCTGTGATCATATTCTTCACATAGTCAGCGTGACCCGGACAGTCAACGTGCGCATAGTGACGATTAGCGGTTTGGTATTCTACGTGAGCGGTATTGATCGTGATACCACGCTCTTTTTCTTCGGGCGCACCATCGATCTCATCATACTTCTTAGCTGTTGCCAGACCTTTTTTCGATAAGATGCTGGTAATGGCGGCTGTCAGGGTTGTTTTACCGTGGTCAACGTGACCAATGGTACCAACGTTTACGTGAGGTTTTTCCCTCTTAAAGGTCTCTTTAGACATTTTATTGGTTTTTGTTGTGTATTTACTAATTGCGACCCTTACGGGCCGATTGTCTTGTGTTTGGAGTTTGGTGTTTGGAGTTTGGTGTTGTTTGTGGTTTTAACCCCAAACGCCAAACACAAAACTCAAAACCCGTTCAGAGCCGTTAGTGAGAATCGAACTCACGACCTCTTCCCTACCAAGGAAGTGCTCTACCCCTGAGCTACAACGGCTTGATAGGTTTGGCGTTTGGAGTTTGGCATTTGGAGTTTAACACCAAACACCAAACTCCAAACGCCAAACCTTCCAGAGCGGAAGACGAGGCTCGAACTCGCCACCTATAGCTTGGAAGGCTATCGCTCTACCAAATGAGCTACTTCCGCGATTATCCACCGAAGCTTCAGCGCAGGTGGATTCATTATGTTTAAGAACGTATCGATCGTTCGCAAACGATCGGGTCACCTTCGCTGAAGCTTCGGTGACCACGTGGGCAGAGTAGGGTTCGAACCTACGTACTCGTGAGAGAACAGATTTACAGTCTGTCGCCTTTAACCGCTCGGCCATCTGCCCGATGCAGTCTGGAGTCCGGAGTCTGGGGTCTGAAGTATTTACTCCAAACTCCAGACTCCAGACTCCAGACTGTTCAAGAGCCGAAGATGGGAGTCGAACCCGCGACCTACTGATTACAAATCAGTTGCTCTACCAACTGAGCTACTTCGGCGTATCAATTTTGGGTTCTGAAATGCCAATTTGGGAATTTGATCTGATCCAATTCCAAAATTTCTCAATTCCAAACTTCCCAAATACAAAGAACTTCCTGTTTTTCAGGACGGCAAAGGTAATGGAAAACTTAATTCAGCAAAATTTTGAAATGAAATTTTTCGGGCAGTTTTCAACAGGTTTCGCAGGGAGCGGCGGGTGGGTGGGAGTTACGGGGGATCTGAGGCCCGAACCGTGGGGCATCGGGCGTGAGGCGTGAGGCGTGAAACGTGAGTGAAATTCTCCAAAAAAGAGATGGTAATAAACTCCTGATGCCTGCCGCGTTTCACAAGCGGCCGGAATAATGTTTTATGCCTCACGCCTCACGATTCACGCCTCACGATCAAGTCCGCACAAAAAAAAAGCTTCCCGTTAAGGAAGCTTTTTTGAAACTATAGTTATGCTGCTAATTTTTCTTTTTTACGTTTTATCTGTGAAATAATGGATTCCAGTGTATTGTCGAAAGACTCCTCGAATGACTTGGTAGAGGCTTTGGCGAAGAAATCGTGTCTTGGAACATGGATCCTGATCTCAACGATCTTGTCTTTGATATTGTGTACTACATTATCCAGTTTCAGGAAGACATCCACCTTAACGATCCTGTCATGAAAAGTCTGTAGTTTGTCCAACTTACGTGTAACATAATTAACCAGTTTTTCATCTGCATCGAAGTGCATGGTTTGAATGTGAACGTTCATACAACTCACGTTTAATCGGTTAAAAAATAGTATTTGAAAGAACTTTTTTCTGTGTGTACCCGGAATCGAACTCTTCAATACCGGGACTAACAAGGTACACCAATTGACAAAAAAAAAAAATTATACCGGCCGATTTTTGAGAAGATATGACAACAATCAGCTCAGGCCTTGGGATGGGCTTTTTTGAACACTTCCTTGAGCTTTTCGATGGTGTTGTGGGTATACACCTGGGTAGCCGCCAGGCTGCTGTGGCCCAGCAGTTCTTTTACTGCATTCAGGTCGGCGCCATTGTTCATCAGGTGGGTGGCAAAACTGTGGCGCAGGATATGCGGGCTTTTTTTCTGGATGGTGGTCACCAACGCCAGGTAGCGCTTTACGAATGCATACACCTCCCGCGGCTGCAGGGGTTTTCCCTGCTCCGTTACGAACAGGTTCAGCACCGAATCGATACGCATAGGCTTTTCTGCCATGTATGACCGCAGCTCGGCAACCAGTTCCTGCGATACCGGCAGGATCCGCTCCTTGTTGCCCTTCCCCAGCACTTTTACCTGGGTCTGGGCTGCATCGATCTGCGATTCCTTCAGCCCGATCAGCTCGCTCAGGCGCATCCCGGTGCTGTAAAACAGTTTCAGCACCAGGCGCTCCGTGCGGCCCTTCCAGTCGTCGGGAAATTCCACATGGTCGAACAGGGTAGCGATATCCTGCTGCTCCACAAAAGCCGGCAGCCGCTTGCTGATCCGGGGGGCGCTGATGGTGGTCATAGGCGTTTGTTTCAGCTGCCCGGTCTTAAGCTGGTACTTGAAAAAAGATTTGAGCGAGGATATCTTGCGGTTGATGGTTTTGGCCGTCATCTCATCCTCTTTCAGTTCCGCCAGCCAGCTGCGGACGAACATGGGGGTGATCTGATCAAGGGAGGGGCCGTCGAACTGACTGACCAGGAAACTGAAGAACTGTTCCAGGTCGTTGCGGTAAGAGATCAGGGTATGCTGCGAATACCGCTTCTCGAATTTGAGGTAGTCGAGAAAAGGTTCCAGCTGGGGATATTGCGGTCCGGGCATAAAAAAAGTAGCCTAAAGTTAGGAAACTAAGGCTACTAAATATATTCGGCGGGGAACCGGGCTTAACGCTCGATCTTTCCGCTGGCGATGTTCTGTTTGTAGATCGCTTTCAGTACCTCGGTACGACGGGTCACAGACGGCTTGGTGAAAGCCTGGCGCTCACGCAACTGGAGCAGGGTCTTGCTCTTCTCGAATTTCTTCTTGTACTTTTTCAGCGCCTTGTCGATGTTTTCGCAATCTTTTGAATCGATGATCAGCATAAATTGTTATACCTCCTCAGGTGTTTTTAGGACCGCAAAGATAGGGAGGGGTGGGGAAAGTTCCAAGAAAAAGTGGTTTGGGGTTTGGGGTTTGGAGTTTGCAGTTGAGGCGCCGGTCCAGGTGTTCCGTTTTTGCTTCTTATTTCCGGTTGGTCTTAATTACATTCAACCCCAAACCCCAAACTCCAAACCCCAAACCAAAAATCGCAATATCTTGCACCCATGTTTACAGGCATCATAGAATGTACCGGCCAGGTGGTTTCGGTGGAGGAAAACGGGTCTAACCGGAGGTTTTGGGTAGAATCGGGGATTTCGGATCAGCTGAAAATAGACCAGAGCCTGAGCCATGAAGGGGTTTGCCTGACGGTGGAGGAAGTGAAAAACGGCCGGCACCGGGTTACGGCCATCGCGGAAACCCTGGAAAAGACCAATCTCGGCGGCTGGAACGGCGGCGCCCTGGTCAACCTGGAGCGTTGCATGCTTATGAACGGGCGGCTGGACGGGCATATCGTGCAGGGCCATGTGGATGCAACGGCAGTTTGCACAGACAGGCAGGAACTGGACGGGAGCTGGCAATATACTTTCAGGTTCTCTCCCGCTTTCGGGGCTCTGGTGATCGAAAAAGGATCGGTGGCGGTGAACGGCACCAGCCTTACCTGCTTTGCCGTAACCAGGGATTCGTTCACTGTCGCGGTGATACCTTATACATTTCAGCATACCAGTATCAGCCGGGTGGAGAAAGGAAGCGTGGTGAATATCGAATTCGATATACTGGGGAAATATATCCAGCGGCGGATAGAGCTGTCGGCCTGATCGGGATCAGTCAGTAACAGATTTCCCCTTCAAAGCACCGCTCACCGCAGCATCCATCGCTCTTTCGGCAAAAGGTCTGGAGATCTCATTGAGCGCTTCTACTTTGGCATGGATCAGGTCTTTGTCCTCCATGGTCAGCGCGAGTTGCAGGGCCTGCATGGCTTCCGCCGTGGCGATCATTTCTTCTTTACTGAGCAGCGATGCATTTTTCGAGATGAATTTTTCGGTTACACCGAGTATCTGTTCACCCTCGGTGCGTGCCTCGATCAGGGCGCGGGTCTGGATATCGTCTTTGGCATGGGTGATGCTTTCGAGCAGCATGCGTTCCACTTCCGAGTCGGTGAGCCCGTATTGCGGTTTAACCTCGATCTCCTGCTCTACCCCGCTGCGAAGTTCTTTGGCTTTTACCAGCAGGATGCCATCGGCATTGATCAGAAAACTTACTTCCACTTTGGGCAGTCCGGCAGGCATGCCCGGTATCCCCTTCAGACTGAATTCAGCCAGTTTGCGATTGTCTTTCACAAGATCGCGCTCGCCCTGGTAAACGGAAATGCGCATGTCTGACTGGCCGTCTTTCTGCGTGGTGTACTGGCGTGCGGCTTTGGTGGGGATCTTGGCGTTGCGGGGAATGAGCACATCCATCAATCCGCCCATGGTTTCGATACCGAGACTCAGGGGCGTGATATCGAGCAACAAAAAATCTTTGTTATTGCCTGCGAGAATATCGGCCTGCACAGCGGCGCCAAGCGCCACCACTTCATCCGGGTTTACGGTGTCGTTCACTTCTTTTCCAAAAAACCCGCTGACTGCATTGCGTACCGCCGGAACGCGGGTACTGCCGCCCACCATCACGATGGTATCGATATCCGCCACGGTCAGTTTTGCGTCTGCAAGCGCGGCTTCGCAGGAGCGGATGGTCTGTCCTACCAGGGGCATGATCAGTCCTTCAAACGCCTGTTTATCGATCTCCAGTACATGGTTATTCCAGGCAATGCTGTATGCTTCGTGTTTACTGAGGTATTTTTTTGCCTCTTCAGCGCGGAGACGAAAACCCTGGGCCAGTTCCTGGTTCTGTTTTATTTCTGCGGGACTGATCTTGAACTGGTCCAACCAATACTGCACGATCGCACGGTCGAAATCATCGCCCCCCAGATAGGTGTTACCATTGGTGCTCAGTACTTCAAAGATCCCGTC
>JAFBAN010000153.1 GCA_019247775.1 Chitinophagaceae bacterium
CCGGGCAATCGTACGCTGGTGGCCTGGCTGTTATGCTGCCTGCTTGCTGTCGTGTTCGTGAAGTTTGCCGATCCGCCGGAAAAATGGTTCAGGCAGAAAGCCGCGTATTATTTTACGACTAATAAGTTCCTGTTCTTTGCCGCAGACAATATTTCCTATTTCAGCAACCTGCACGAGTTCGACGCATCCAAGCTGTCTAAAGAGCAGCTGGCTGCCGAGATCGATTTTTACCAGCAACACCAGCCATTTCATTATACGAGCAAGGAGTACCCGTTGCTGCATGCAGACAGCAGCCAGGACGTGCTGGGAAATTTCTTTAACCTAGGTTCCACCCCCCCGAATATTGTGATACTGGTGGTGGAAGGTCTGTCGCGTGATTTCAGCGGCGATAAAGCCTATGCCGGCAGTTTTACACCTTTTCTCGATTCGTTGTCGAAGCATAGCTTGGCCTGGGATAATTTTCTCAGCACCGCGCCCGGTACTTTTGCAGCGCACCCCGCTATTTCAGGCTCGCTGCCTTATGGCAAGCGCGGCTTTTCGCTGATCAATGTAATGCCGGATCATTTATCGCTGATCAAGATCTTGCGCGCCAATGGGTATCATACCAAATTCCTGATCGGATTCAATCCCGATTTCGATAACATGGGAGGTTACATGCGTTTGCAGGGCACGGATATGATCCTTTCTAAGTACCCATCTAAATACAAGGAAATGGGCGTGGGGTCTGAGGGCTGGTCGATGGGTTATCCGGATGATGCCCTTTTCAACCGCAGCTTTGAAGTGATGGATTCACTGCCCCGGCAACCCTACCTGAATATTTACCACACTGCCACCACGCATATGCCTTACCTGTTCGATCAGCAGCACGCTTACGAAAAGAAGTTCGATCAGAAAATGAAAACCATTCCCGACAGCGTGAAATTGAAAAAAACCTTGAAGGAAACCCGGCAGGTGCTGGTCACTTATATGTTCGCCGACGACTGCTTCCGCGATTTCTTTGCGAAATATGCGAAGCGTCCGGATTACAGGAATACCATTTTCTTCATCACCGGCGATCATCATATCGGTTCCTTCCCTTCCACCTGCGGCATCGACGATTACCATGTGCCGCTGATCGTATACTCGCCCATGCTGAAAGCGCCGCATAAATTTTATTCGGTCAACACCCATAATAACCTCGCGCCTACCATCAGTACGCTGGTGCTGAAGAATTATGCGCTTCCCTATAAGCCCAAAGAAGTGCATTGGCTATGCGATGTAATGGATACCGCCACCGGTTTCCGCAATATCCATTCTATGCCCTTTATGGAATGGAGCCGGGAAATGACGGATTATATCTGGCATGGCTATTATCTATCCGGCACTGAACTATATAAAATGACGCCCGACCTGCTGGAGGAAAAAACAGACAACGATTCGGTAAAACAGCATATGACCAGGCTGCTCAATAATTTCAAGCTGATCAATTCCTATGTCTGCGATAACAACAAGGTATTCCCTGCGGCGCAGCTCCGGCTTGCAGACAAGCGCGACTTATTGTTGGATTATTTGGACCCCGCAACCCATAGCTATTTTACACGCAGTTCCGATACTACCCTGATGCCTGAATTCAGGATACCGATGCAATACAAGTACCTGTATGTGGAGTTATCAGCCGAGATCAACCTCCGTACGCCCGGACTTGAAGACCAGCCGTCGTTCCGCATGGCCATGATCGATACCCTGAAGCAGGGCCGGAACTTCGTGTTCTGGACGCATCATAATATTACGCAGATCACCAAAGGCGATTATATTGAAAAACAATGGAACCCGGTTTCCACCAACGATATGTTCACGCTGAGCGATTACCGCCAGTACCGAAACATGATCTTCGATCTCTCATTCTATACCCAGGTGCTGCCGATGAACCTGCAGATGCGGAATCTGAAGCTGAAGCTGTTTGGGGTGAAGTAGGCAGAAAGCTAAAGGCAGAAGGCTGAAAGCAAAAAAGAACGTATTAATGAATTTGCGAAAACCTCCGTGCTATTCTGTGCATTCTGTGCCTCTGTGGTGAATTGAAATCGTCGATAATAAGATGTTTGCCTTTTTATTGATGTTCTGGCTTTACCACAGAGGCACAGAATGCACAGAATAGCACGGAGGATGCTTAATTTCCGAATACGCTGAGGAATTTGATCCGCATGATTTTTAACTGTTCCCAGTTATAGTTGTTCTCGCTCAGCTCTTCCTGCGCTACCTGCAGCGAGGAGGTTTCACAACCTTTGAAATAGTCGATGATCTCCTCCTGGTCATACTCGTCCAGCCACTCGGAAATGGCGTAGTCGAGGTTGAGTTTGGTGCCGCTGGCGGCGATGGTTTCCATCTCTTCCAGCAGCTCTTCCAGTTTCAGGTCCTTGTTGCGGGCGATGGTCTCGAGCGGGATCTTTTTATCTACGTTCTGGATGATGTATATCTTGTTGTTCGCTGCATTGGCAACGCTTTTCATCACAAAATCATCGGGCTTCTCGATATCGTTCTCTTCCACGTATTTCGCTATCATTTCCACGAAAGGCCTTCCGTATTTCAGTGCCTTGCCTTTGCTTACGCCCTGGCATTTTTCAAGTTCCTGCAGGGTGGTGGGATACAGGGTTGCCATATCCTGCAAGGAATTCTCGAGGAAAATAACGAATGGCGGCAGGCTTTTTTTCTTCGCTTCTTTCTGCCGCAGCTCTTTCAGCATACCAAACAGTTTTTCATCCGCAGCAGCGCCGGCCTGACCGCCCGCCTCATTTTCGTCCTCGTCAAACTGTGCTTCCTCAAACTGGTTATTAAGCACGATCTTGAATGAGACAGGCTTCTTGATGAATTTTTCTCCTTTTTCTGTCAGCTTCAGCAGCCCGTATTCTTCAATATCTTTCTTGATGAGGTTTTCCAGCAGCATCTGGCGGATCAGGCTGTTCCAGAGATGCGGCTCCTTGTCCTTGCCGCTGCCGAATACCGGTAACGCATCATGGCGATACAGGTTGATCTGCGGCGTTGGTTTGCCCACTACCACATTCACTACATAATCCGCAACGAAGCGTTCGTCGAGCGCCTTGATGGTCTTCAGCACCTTCACCACTTCATCTTTTGCCTCGATCTTTTCTTTCGGATGCAGGCAGTTGTCGCAGTTGCCGCAATTGGGCGTATTCCAGTCTTCGCCGAAATAGTGCAGGAGAATTTTTCTGCGGCAGACTGAGCTTTCGGCATAGGCCACCGTTTCATCTATCAGCTGCGCGCCCACTTCCCGTTCACTGAGTGGTTTATCGCGCATCAGGTGTTCGAGCTTCGATACGTCTTTGTGTGAGTAATAGAGCACACATAATCCTTCCATGCCATCCCTGCCGGCGCGGCCTGTTTCCTGGTAATAATTCTCGATGGATTTAGGGATATTGAAATGGATCACGAAACGGATATCCGGTTTATCGATGCCCATGCCGAAGGCTATAGTGGCCACGATCACCTGTACATCTTCGTTCAGGAAATTATCCTGTCGTTCAGCACGCAGTTTCTGATCGAGCCCCGCATGATATGCCACAGCTTTGATACCATTGGCCATCAGTATATCCGCCAGCTCTTCGGTGGTTTTACGGTTCAGTGTATAAATGATGCCGCTCTTACCCTTGTGACCCGTGATGAATTTCACAATACTCTTCACCGTCTGGTCTTTCGTGATCTTGGGCTGGATCTCATAATACAGGTTGGACCTGTTGAACGAAGACTGGAACACCCGTGGATCTTTCAATCCAAGGTTCTTGATGATATCGCTTTTTACTTTGGGGGTAGCGGTAGCGGTAAGCGCAACTACAGGAATATCCGGATTAATGATATCCATCATTTCGCGGAGGCGGCGGTATTCGGGTCTGAAATCATGTCCCCATTCCGAAATGCAATGCGCTTCGTCCACCGCAAAAAATGAGATCGGCAGGTCGCTGAAATATTCCAGGTTCTCCTGTTTGGTAAGCGTTTCAGGAGCTACATACAGCAATTTCGTTTTTCCCGCATCCAGATCGTCCTTTACTGCTTTGATCTGTCCTTTGTTGAGGGAAGAGTTCAGGAAATGCGCCACATCGTCTTTTTCGCTGTAGCCTCGTACCAGGTCAACCTGGTTCTTCATCAGGGCGATCAGTGGAGAAACGATTATTGCGCAGCCGGGAAGTATCATCGCCGGCAACTGGTAGCAAAGACTTTTGCCGCCGCCGGTGGGCATGATCACGAAAGTATCTTTCCCGTCGAGTATACTGTCTATCGCCGCCTGTTGTGTGCCTTTGAAATCGCGGAATCCGAAATGGTTCTCCAGTGCGGCATAAATATCGTGTGAGTGATCAGCAGCTATGGGGGCAGTTTTTTTGGTGGCAGCCGCTTTTTTCGGGGGAGCAGTTGCCGGTTTTGCCGTTTTTTTGGTTGTTGCCATATGTATATCTCGTTTTGTCCCCACATACTGCGGGAAGGGACACGTTACAGCCCTATTAATATACCTCTTTTCAGCGGATTAGTTCGCTTAAATTTCAGCGGCAGGGGAACTGCGAACAGCCAGGATGCCTGGACAGGACGTGTTTCTCAAAAAGGATAGCGAAGTTAACGAAGTATCGGGGCAATATTTGCTGTTAAGCGTTAAAGTTTACCTTTGCTTCGCATGAACCCTTCCATCCGGCAGACTGCCCTGCATACCATTGAGTTAGAGGCCCGCTCCGTTGCCGGATTGGCCGCATTTATCGATGAGGGTTTCGACCGGGCGCTGGCCGCCATTCATGGGTCGGGAGGGCGCCTGGTGGTGAGCGGTATCGGCAAAAGCGCCATTGTGGCCCAGAAGATCGTATCCACCCTCAATTCTACCGGCACCCCCTCCCTGTTCATGCATGCTGCCGACGCCATCCACGGCGATCTGGGCATGGTGCAGCGCGATGATATCGTGATGATCATCAGTAAAAGCGGCGAGAGCCCCGAGGTGAAAGTGCTGGTACCCCTTATCAAAAACTTTGGCAATACCCTGATCGGCATGGTGGGCAGTACCCGGTGTTTCCTGGCGCAGCAGAGCGATTTTGTGCTGAACACCACCGTTAGCCAGGAAGCCTGTCCCAATAACCTGGCGCCCACCAGCAGTACCACGGCCCAGATGGTGATGGGCGATGTGCTGGCGGTTTGCCTGATGCACCTGAATGGATTTACAGGCGAGGATTTTGCCAGATTCCATCCCGGCGGTAACCTGGGTAAGCGCCTGTACCTGCGCGTCGGCGACCTGATCACCGCCAATGGCCGCCCCGCCGTGTCGCGCGAAGCCACATTACCGAATGTGATCATGGAGATCACCGCCAAAAGACTGGGAATGACGGCCGTATTGGATGAGCATGGTGCGCTCAGCGGCATCATCACCGATGGCGACCTGCGCCGGATGCTGGAAAAGACAACAGACCTGGGTTCGGTCACCGCAAAGGATATCCTTACGCCAGGCCCCAAAACCGTAGCCCCGGGCGCCCTGGCCGTGGAAGCCCTGGATACATTAAGAAAACACGATATCAGTCAGCTGGTCGTTATGGATGGCGATAACTACCTGGGGGTACTCCATATCCACGACCTGGTGCGGGAAGGGATCGTATAGGCGCCCGCTATGGACTGGAATCGGTCGCCGGCAGGATATGATCGCAGATAGGAATAAGCCCGTAATATTGCAGCCCGGATAACAAAACCCGTGAACAGATGAACAAGCATCACTATGTGGCGATCATGGCTGGAGGTATCGGAAGCCGTTTCTGGCCGAGCAGCCGCACCAGTTATCCCAAACAGTTCCTCGATATCCTCAATACCGGCAAATCGCTGATCCGCTGGACCTATGAGCGCTATGCAGCGTTTATCCCCGCCGACAATATTTTTGTGGTTACCAGTGAGGAATATGTTGAGATCACCAAAAAGCAATTGCCCGAGCTGCCGGCCGGCAATATCCTTGCCGAGCCCAGCCGCAAGAATACAGCTCCCTGCATCGCCTATATCTCCTTCAAACTGGCGCAGAAAGATCCTGAAGCTTCACTGATCGTGGCGCCAAGCGATCATATGATCCTTGACACGGACAATTTCAAACGGATTACGCTGCAGGCGCTGGATTTTGTGGGGCATATCAAATCATTGATAACACTGGGCATCAAACCCACACATCCCAATACCGGCTACGGATATATCCAGCATGCAACCATACCGGTGGCTGAAAGTATTTATAAGGTGAAGACCTTTACCGAAAAACCCAACCTCGAACTCGCCCGCACTTTTATCTCGAGCGGCGATTTTCTCTGGAATGCCGGCATTTTCGTATGGCAGGTAAAAACGCTGATCCGTGCGCTGGAGATCCATCAGCCCGAAATGTTCGAGCTGTTCGATAACGAGAAACAAAATCTCAATACCAAAAAAGAAAAAGAAGCGCTCAGCCGCATCTATCCGCTCTGCACCAATGTATCCATCGATTTTGCGGTCATGGAAAAAGCGGATAATGTATACGTCATCCCATCCTCTTTCGGCTGGAGCGATCTGGGCACCTGGAACAGCGCGTATGATAATCTCGAAAAAGACTATCTCGGCAATGCCGTTGCAGGCGATAATGTGATCGTGATCGATGCCACCAAATGCATGGTATCGGTTCCCAAAAACAAACTGGTAGTACTGCAGGGCATCGACGACAGCATTATCGTTGATACGGCCGATGTACTGCTGATCTGCAAAAAAGACAAGGAACAGCATATCAAAGAATACGTGGCTGAGGTAAAGCGGAATAAGGGGGACAGGTATTTGTGATTTGAGATTTAGAATAATTCGGAACTCCTTTGCGTTCTCTGCGGTTCCCTGCGATCTTTGCGTTACCCTTAAGCTTCGGATTAGTAACGCAAAGGACGCAGGGAACCGCAGAGAACGCAGTGAAGGAATATTTTTCATTCAAAATTGCAATCTCCAATCCCCTGAAGCTAACAACCGCTCGTTTACGATCACAGCCCGAATTATTCGCTATTTTTGAAAGAAGTCCTTACAGCCCCCTAACGAACAGCGATGCCAATGATAAGAACGGTTATAACGGGTAGCGGCAGTTACATTCCTCCGCATATCAAGACCAATAGCGAGTTTGCCTTACAGGAATTCTACACAGAAGACAATGAGCGTATCGTAGCTCCTCCCAATGAGATCGTGGAAAAATTCCGGGATATCACCGGTATCGAAGAGCGTCGTTATCTCGACGCAGACCTGAATACTTCCGATATGGCCATCCATGCTGCGCGCAGGGCCGTTGAAGACGCGCAGCTCGACCCCGAAACCCTCGACCAGATCATTGTAGCCCATAATTTCGGGAACGTGCTCAAGAACACGATCCAGACAGATGTACTGCCCGCACTGGCTTCAAGGGTAAAACAGGCTCTGGGCATCCGCAATCCGGATTGTGTGGCTTATGATATTTTATTCGGCTGCCCCGGCTGGATCCAGGGCGTGATCCAGGCCGATGCTTTCATCAAGGCCGGCATTGCCCGTAAATGCCTGGTGATCGGCGCCGAAGCCCTGAGCCGCGTGATCGATATCTACGACCGCGACAGCATGATCTTCAGCGACGGCGCAGGCGCCACAGTGCTCGAAGCAAAGGAAGTGGAAGACGGCGGTATCCTGGCCTGCAGCGTGCAGAGCCATTGCATAGACGAAGCCTATTACCTCTATTTCCACAAGTCCAATCTCCCCGGCTCCGATGAAAATGTGCGGTACATGAAAATGAAGGGACGCAAAGTTTACGAGTACGCCATCAAGAATGTTCCCCTCGCCATGAAAGCCTGTCTCGAAAAAGCGGGCATACCCGTAACCCAGGTAAAAAAATTCTTCCTGCACCAGGCCAATGAAAAAATGGACGAAGGATTCATCAAAGTACTCTACAAACTCTACGGCGAAAAAGAAATACCTAAAGATATCCTGCCGATGAGCATCCATAAATTCGGCAATAGCTCTGTCGCCACAGTCCCCACACTATACGACATGGTAAAACACGGCCAGCTCGATACCCACGCCCTGGAACCGGGTGATGTGATCATGTTTGCGTCGGTAGGAGCGGGAATGAATATTAATGCGATCTGCTACAGGATGCCCAACCCCCCAGCCCCCTGAAGGGGGAGTTAAAATGTATTGCTAAAAAGAAAGGTTATTCACCTGGTGAATAACCTTTCTTTTTTGAAAAAAAATCTTACTCCCCCTTCAGGGGGCTGGGGGGTTAATACCCTCTCACATTCTTCCCCTCCATATAATTCAAAAATGCCTTATTCACTACCCTGTTACCGCCGGGGGTTGGGTAGTTGCCGGTGAAGTACCAGTCGCCGGTGTTGGTGGGGCAGCTATCGTGCAGGTCTTCTATGGTCTGGTAGATCACTTCAACCGGGATGTCGATGCCTGTTGGTGTGATCAGCTGTGCAATTTTTGCGGAAATCTCGTCGGTGCTGAAGGGCTTGTAGATCTGACGCACCACGTTCTCTGTGTGCAGCTGGTTATTGCGCTGCATTTCGCGGATCCGGTCATGCGCGTCGCGAAGCACATGTTCCATATCTCTTTCCTTCAGCAATTCGATGGCAGCGCGGAAAGCGATAAAGTCGCCCAGCTTGCTCATGTCTATGCCGTAGCAGTCGGGGTAACGGATCTGAGGTGCTGATGAAACTACAATGATCTTTTTCGGCATCAGTCGGGCCAGCATCCGGACAATGCTTTCCTTGAGTGTGGTGCCGCGCACGATAGAATCGTCGATCACGATCAGCGTATCCTGATTTTTACGAACGGTACCATAGGTGATATCGTAAACGTGCTGCACCATTTCGTTGCGGCTGGCGTCTTCTGTAATGAAGGTGCGCAGTTTCACATCCTTGATGGCGATCTTTTCCTGCCTGATCTTGCGCGTTACCATCTCTTCCAGTTTTTCGGCGGTGAAATCATTACCCCAGCTCAGGATGCGTTCTACCTTAATGCGGTTCAGGTATTCTTCCATCCCTTTTACCAGTCCGTAAAAAGCAACTTCTGCCGTATTGGGAATATAAGAGAAGATCGCATTCTTCAGATCGTATTCGATGCGCTCCAGCACCGTGCGGCTGAGATGATGACCCAGCGCGATCCTTTCGCGGTAGATCTTTTCATCGCTGCCCCGGGAGAAATAGATGCGTTCGAAGCTGCATGCTCTCCGTTCTTTCGGCTCGAGTATCTGTTCGATGGAATAATTGCCGGCATCGTCAACGATCAGCGCCATACCCGGCATCAGCTCAAGCACTTCGTTCTCACCTACATTGAAAGTGGTGCGGATGGCAGCGCGTTCGCTGGCGGCAACGATCACTTCATCGTTGATATAGTAGTAGGCAGGACGGATACCATGCGCATCGCGCAAAACAAAACTGTGGCCATTTCCCAGCAATGCTCCAACGGTATAACCTCCGTCGAACAAAGGCGCCGCTTTTTTCAGTACCGTTACCAGGTCTGCAGCATTGGGATGCAGCTCATCTTCTTTGGCAAGAAAATGATGGATCACTTCCATCATGGCCGCAAGATCGCTCTGCTTTTGAAAATCGCCCGGGCTCATATTGATCAGGTCGAACAGCTCATCTGTATTCACCAGGTTAAAATTGCCCGCCAGCGCCAGGTTCTTGCCCGGCATCAGATCACGTTTAATGAAAGGATGACAGAACTCCACATTATTCTTGCCCTGCGTTCCGTATCGGAGATGACCCAGCAACACTTCGCCCAGGAATTCTAGATGGCCTTTCATTAAGCCGGGATGATGTTTGATATCCGGCTGGTATTTTTCCAGCTCTTCCAGTTCCTGGCCTATTTTGAAGAAAAGATCGGCGATGGGTTGGGGAGCATTGCTGCGCATCCGGTGCAGGAAGGGACTGCCCGGTTCAGTATTGAGTTTTACAACCGCGAGGCCGGCGCCGTCTTGTCCGCGGTTATGTTGTTTTTCCATCAGGAGGTACAGCTTATTCAGGCCGTACATGACAGATCCGTGCTTTTGCAGGTAATGGGAGAAGGGCCGGCGCAATCGAATGTAAGCAAGCCCACATTCGTGTTTGATCTCGTCGCTCATGATAGAGTTTAAAAAGAAGTGGCGAAGTTACGACTCCGCCACATTTTCTACAGTTAATTATATGAACCTGCCAGCTCCGGTTTGACCGATTCTGCCAGCCATAAGAATTCATTTACAAAAGTCTCCACCGATCTGCCGAATGCGGCGTCGGTGAGGTTGCCTTCTGCATCGAATTTACGGTCTACTTCCGGCGTGATCAGCATATAGGGTGATGGTACGCCGAAAAGTGCGGGGATCAGGAGCAGCAGCTGCTGGCTCGCCCGCATGCCGCCCATAGCGCCGCGGGATGCGGTGGCGATGCCAAAAACCTTATGGTGCTGCTTGGGAAAATGATCCAGCAGGTTCTGCATGGCAGGCGAATAGCTGCCATTGTATTCCGGTGTAACAAGTATGAACGCATCGGCTGCAAACATTCGCCTTGCCAGCGGCCTGAACGATTCCGGCGTATTTTCCACGCTGGTGTATACCTGCTGCAGCAAAGGCAGGTTCCAGTCCCGCACATCGATAATATTCACCTGGTGCGGTGTATGTGCGCTCATCAGTTTTTGTAAATAGACAGCTACGCGATTGGAAGTACTTTCTTTTCTCGGACTGCCTGATATGATCTCTATGTTCATGGGGGAGGTTAAAGTGGTAAAAGGGTTAGGAAGTTGAAGCGGGGAAGAAACCTGTTAAAATGGTTAGAATGGTTAAAGTAGTTAAAATGGTTAAAGGGGTTAAAGAAGTACTTTGATGATAAGACCCCTGACCATTTTAACTACTTTAACCATTCTAACCGCTTTAACTCTTTTAACCGTTCTTCCCCACCATCTTACTCCGCATGTGCCAGTTCTGCTACTTCCTGTTTGATCATCTGCACAGCAAGCCGTAAGCGTACATCATCGCTTACTACCACGCCGCCGGCTTCTGTTACTGCGCCCCAGCTCAGACCGAAATCTTTACGGTTGATGCGGCCGCTGATCTCGAAACCTGCTTTCGACTGTCCCCATGGATCTGTCATAGAGCCGCCGTATTCCACGTCGAGCTCAACGGGTTTGGTAACATCGCGGATGGTGAGATCACCGGTGAGGGTATAGTTCTCTTCATCTTTCTTCACGAAGCTGGTAGAAACGAAACTGAGTTTCGGAAAACGATCGACTGCAAAGAAGTCGTCTCCTTTCAGGTGTGCGTCGCGCTGCTCGTTATGGGTTGTGATGCTGTTTACATCGGCTTCGAATCTGATCTTCGCGTCCGTGAAATCATCTGCATCGCTTTCCATCGTTGCATCGAACTGGGTGAAACTGCCGGTCACATTGGTGATCATCAGGTGTTTTACTTTGAATGTGATCTCGCTATGCGCGGGATCGATTTTGTAGGTTGTCATATAATTAATCTTTAGGTTGTTAATGTTTTTTATTCTTCTATCAATACGCCCATTTTTCCCAGCTGGTAGTCGCGGAATGCTTCCATCAGCTGTGTCTGGTTGTTCATCACAAACGGGCCATGTGATGCAACCGGTTCGTTCAGCGGTTCTCCTGTTCCGATAAAAACCCGGGTGTCTTCGAGCGCTTCCAGTTCAAACCCTTCGCCATCGTGGTTGAAAACGGCAACATAATTTCCTTCCACTTCGCTGTCGCCTGTTATGCGTAGTTTTCCGTCGAGCAGGTAGATAAAGGCATTATGGGTAGATGGGATCCTGAAAAAATATTTCGCGCCTTTTTTAAATTCTGCTGTGAACGTGTTCACATCCGATTGGGTATGGATCGGCCCCTTTACTCCTGCCAGTTGGCCGGCGATCACTTTGATCACAGCGAGCCCATCTTCCGTCCGGATCTCGGGCGTATCTTCTCCGGTCAACGGCTGGTATTCCGGAATATCCATTTTGTGCGAAGCCGGCGTGTTCACCCACAACTGTATCAGTTCCTGGCGGCCGCCGATCTCGTGGATATCTGCAGGCGGTCTTTCGCTGTGGATCACACCCATACCTGCATTCATCCATTGGGTACCGCCAGCATACACAATATTGTTATTACCCCTGCTGTCGCGATGATGCACCCCGCCTTTGAAAATAAAGCTAACCGGAGAAAATCCGCGGTGCGGATGCGGTCCTACGCCGGCATGCCTTGTCTCCACATGCACCGGTACCTTGATATCGGCATGATGCAGCAGCAGGAACGGATCTATCTGTTCCGCTTTGGCCGAAGGAAAAGGCTGCCTGATAGGCATCCCGCCCATATCCATCGGGGTTGCATATAATATCGATCTGATGGTTCTGTTGGTTGACATGATTACGCTCCCGGTATTTCCATAGGTACATCGATCAGTAATAATTGTGCCTCTGATGCCGCTTCGATCTGCAGGGCATCCGTTTCCCAGATACCGAAACCGTCGCGCGGATTGAGTTGCTGACCGTTGACGGAGATATTACCGTCGATAACAAAAACATATACCCCATTACCTTTCTTGTGCAGGTTGTAGCCGGTCTGTTTTCCTGCTGATAGCCTGGCGAGGGAAAACCAGGCATCCTGGTTGATCCAGACTGCTTTTTCATCATCCGGTGCTACCACGGTTACGATCTGGTCTTTTTGCTGATCCAGGTCGAAGGATTTCTGGTCGTAGCGGGGTTCGATATTCCGTTGCTTAGGAAAAACCCATACCTGCAGGAATTTTACCTCTTTGTCTTTGTTCGCGTTCACTTCACTGTGGGCAATGCCGCTGCCGGCGCTCATGATCTGCACATCGCCCTGACGGATGATCTTGTCGCGGCCCGTGCTGTCCTGGTGGTGCAGATCACCCACCAATGGTATTGAAACGATCTCCATGTTGTCATGCGGATGTTTGCCAAAGCCCATGCCTGCGGCAACGCTGTCGTCGTTCAGCACGCGCAAAGCGCCGAAATGGACCCGTTCCGGATCATGGTAGCCCGCGAAACTGAAACTGTGGTAACTGTTCAGCCATCCATGGTTGGCGTGGCCGCGGGTATCAGCAGTGTGTAATATGGTTTTCATAAATGCTCCTTTTTATTTTATGTGTATATACATCTATTTGACCAAAAAAAATCATTTTTCGCTACAGCGCAGTTTTTCCAGCAGTTCATTCAAGACGGCCGCATCCTGGTTGCTCATGGTGAGGGTTTCATCCATGATCCTGTTCACGGCAGCAGTAGTGGCCTGCAAAATTGTTATGCCGCTTTGAGTAAGGTTGATCACGGTCTCACGCTTGTCTTCCTCCGAAGTGGCCCGCTTCACCAGCTTTTTCAGTTCCAGCCGGTCGATGATCCGCGGTACGTTCGAATTTTTTTCGATCATCCTGCAGGCTACATCCCGCACGCACATCTGCTCGGGGTGTTTGCCCTTGAGGATGCGGAGCACATTGTATTGCTCGTGGGTAAGCCCGAATTCTTTCAGTTCCCTGCTCATCACGGTTTTCAGCCACCAGGCGGTATACAAAATATTGAGTCCTGCTTTCTGCACTTCGTTCTTGAATTTATTGCTTTGTATGGCCTGCTCTAATTTCACAACACAAATGTATGTACATACATCGAATTTACCAAATTTAATTTTTTGGAAGCTAAACGAGGCCTAAAGCCGGGAACATAGACCGATCAGGATTCCTGAAAGCCGGGATCAAGGGGATTGGAGGAGTTGGGCAGGCAGCCCGTGCCTGACGATCCGTCTGGGGGCTAAAACCCGTTAGTATAGCCAGATGCATCCCAGCCTGAAGGCTGGGGTAGTGAGGCAGGGAGGCCGGGTTTCACGATGCCGTCCGGGGCTAAAGGCCGGGACTATAAATCAATACATTCCCGGCCTGGGTCGGAGTTAATGTGGTCTGGAGAAATTGAGCCGGCAGGGGTTAGCGAGATCACAGCCTGAATATTAGGGTTAATGCGATTTGGGCGACTAAGCCATGGGATAGTCAGGTCAGCATTCCCCGGCCCACGCTGGGCCAATGTGATTGTCAGTAAGCCGATAATAACAGCATATTCATCTAACCCCAGCCTTCAGGCTGGGGACACCGGGCCCTCCTGCACCGGGGCTTTAGCCCTCAGACGGATCCCGCACCGCGGCGTAACAGCATATGGTGGGTATCACCACAGTTGCCCTGACAAGGATAGAGCTGAGAGTTAAAATCGCGGTTATCGCACAATGTTACCATTTATTTCCTTTTGTAACTAAACCGGTAACCCGGCGTTTAGGCTAACAGCAAACTTCTTACAGCCTCTTGATTGATAGTTAGGAAAGCTGTCGGGCCGTATTTTCATACGGCCCGTTACATTTTCCCCTCTGACCGCGGTCAGTAGAAGTATGTTCTATGATGATCAGTTGCTGGTTGTAGACCTGGCTTTATCGGCCTGTGCAGCTGCGCGGCGCCATTCTTCGAGACCGGCACAGCCGGCGAATTCCTTATCGATGGAGATATAATAAGTGGGGATATGCTCCTTGAACCATTTCTCGAGCGCACCCTGCTTTTTCTCTTCAAGCGCGCGCTGGGCGATGCGGTTATAGTCTTCGTTCAGATTTTCACGGTGCGGATTGGTACGGTTCTTCAGGTAGATCAGGCGTACCATTTTCGTATTGCGCTCATTTATGTAAGCCTGCGGCTGAGAGTACTGGCCGGGCTTCAGCTGGCTGAGCGGCTGTATCATGTCCTTATCGAGCTGGTCGATCGTAAGGAAAGTAGTGGGCGCTCCGGATGCGTCGCGGCCCTGCAGCTGACCTCCGTTGAATTTGCTGCCCTCATCTTCGCTGTATTTGTTCACCGCTTCGCCGAAGCCCAGCGTGCCATCTACCAGTTTTTTGCGGATGCTGTCCAGTTTCTGCTTGGCCTCATTGATCTCATCATCCGTTACCGGGGGGATGCGCAGGATATGTTTTACCACGGCCTCATCTCCGGAGCGGCTTACCATCAAAATGATATGCAGGCCGTATTTCGATTTGATCACCGGGGAGATCTGTCCTTCTTTCAGCTTAAATGCGGCCGATAGAAAAGTAGGGTCCCATGAACCCTTGTCGTTACGGTTCAACGTGTATTGTCCGCCGTTCTCTTTCACCGCTGGATCTTCGCTGTAGGATTTGGCCAGCTGATCAAAGCGCTTAATGCTGTTGGCGCCGGCTCCTTCCACCTGCTTTTTATAATCGTACATCTGCTTCGACACATATTCTTCCACATCCTTATTCGCTTTGGGCTGTACCACTATCTGACTTACTTCCACTTCGCTTTCATAATAAGGCAGACTGTCTTTTGGGATCTTGGCGTAGTATGCTTTCACTTCATTAGGGGTGATCTTCACGGCATCTACGATCTTGGCCTGCATCTGCTCGGCCAGTTTACTCTCACGAATGAGTTCCTTGCTGTCTTCCTTGATCTGATATACCGTTTTACCCGCGATCTCTTCCAGCACTTCCTTCGATCCATAGGCTTGGATGAACTGACGGATCCGGTTCTCCATGGTGGCATCGATATCTTCCTCACTCACATGCAGTGAATCTTTCTGGGCCTGCAGTACCATGGCTTTGCGGATCAGCTGACCTTCCATTACCTGGCATTCGGTAGGGATCAGCACATTCTCCTGGCCGCGGGTCTGGCGTTTGGCATCATTGATCGTATTCTGGATATCGGAACGCAGGATGATCTTATCACCCACCTGCCCTACGATCTTGTCGGCCACCACTTTCATGGTCTGCGCGCTTGCTGCCGCCGATCCGAAAAAGACAATCGCTATAAGGAGTATTGTTTGCTTCATAGTTATAATGTCGTTCCAAAAGTAATTAAAGGCCGGTCGGCTACCCGCGGCCATTCCTAAACAAGACGTTAAAACAGTACAAAAATCAACCGCAAAGACGCCAGGGCGCAAGGTTTCGCTAAGTATCCTCGCGATCCATTGCGTCATTGCGCCTTTGCGGTAAAAAAATTTACAGGGTCCGCTTCACTTCCTCGTCCTCGAACGCTTCCACGATATCTCCTACCTTGATATCATTATAGTTCTTGATGGTAAGACCGCATTCCATATTGGATGCCACTTCTTTCACATCATCCTTAAAGCGTTTCAGACTGCCCAGTTCGGCAGCCTGCCCTTCGCCCTTGGGATATTCAACGATACCATCGCGGATGATCCTGATCTTGCTGTTGCGGGAGATCTTTCCTTCCAGCACAAAACAGCCGGCCACCGTGGCTTTGTCGAATTTGTATACTTCGCGTACTTCCACGTTCGCGGTGATCTTTTCCTGGTATTTCGGTTCGAGCATACCCTCCATCGCGCTCTTGATCTCGTCGATGGCGGTATAGATGATGGAGTACAGTTTGATCTCCACACCTTCTGTTTCTGCCAGCTTATTCGCCTGCATGGAAGGCCGCACATTAAAGCCGATGATGATGGCATCGGAAGCGGTAGCCAGGAGCACATCGCTTTCGGAGATCTGTCCCACGCCTTTGTGAACAACGCGGATCGCCACTTCTTCAGTAGACAGTTTCTGCAACGAATCGCTCAACGCTTCCACAGATCCGTCCACATCACCTTTGATGATGATATTAAGCTCCTTGAAGTTACCGAGCGCCAGACGGCGGCCGATCTCATCCAGCGTGATATGTTTTCTTGCACGCAGACCCTGCTCGCGCATGATCTGGGCGCGCTTGGTGGCGATCTCTTTTGCTTCTGCTTCGTCTTCGAACACTTTGAATTTCTCACCTGCCTGCGGTGCGCCGTTAAGGCCGAGTATCACCACCGGTGTTGATGGCGGCGCTTCTTCGATACGCTGGTTGCGTTCGTTGAACATTGCTTTTACGCGGCCGTAGTGCTGACCGGAAACGATCAGATCGCCCTGGCGCAGCGTTCCGTTCTGTACAAGGATGGTAGCCACATAACCGCGGCCTTTATCCAGCGAAGCCTCGATGATGCTGCCCGACGCTTCCCGGTCGGGATTCGCTTTCAGGTCGAGCACTTCCGCCTCGAGCAATACTTTTTCCAGCAGCACATCCACATTCAATCCCTGTTTGGCAGAAAGCTCCTGGTTCTGGAATTTACCGCCCCAGGCTTCCACAAGGATATTCATCTGGGATAACTGCTCGTATATTTTCTGGGGATTGGCCCCTTCTTTATCGATCTTGTTCACCGCAAAGATCATAGGTACGCCGGCGGCCTGTGCGTGGCTGATGGCTTCCTTGGTCTGCGGCATTACCGCATCGTCTGCGGCAACTACGATGATGGCGATATCCGTGATCTTGGCGCCCCGCGCACGCATGGCGGTGAACGCTTCGTGACCAGGGGTATCCA
>JAFBAN010000170.1 GCA_019247775.1 Chitinophagaceae bacterium
CGAGCTCATGACAGATCGATGCTGAGATTTTTTCAGGGATCCGTTCGCCATAATGGCGCCTGGCTCCCTCCCATGCCAGACGGGTCAATTCCTCCTGTGGCGTGCGTCCTTCAGACGTGATCTCTTTTGGATATACATATTTTAAACTGTCGAGACTGAAGCGGCAGGCTGCTGCTATCTCCTGCGTATGCAGCAGGGCCTCCGGATAACGCCTGAACAGCCGGTTCATTTCGGCCTGGGGTTTCAGGTATCTTTCTGCATTGGCATGCAAACGGAAACCGGCTGTATGGATCGTGCATTTTTCGCGGATGCAGGTGAGCACATCCTGCAGTTGCCTTCTGGCAGGAATATGATAATGCACATCATTGGTGGCTGCCAGCGGTATCTTCAGATTTTTCGAAAGCTGATCCAGGCGATGCAGCCGTTTGGCATCATCGCCATGGTAATAACGGGTGGCAGCGAGGTACAATGCTTCTCCGAATATATCCCGGTACTCCCTCAGACCATTCTTAAAAGCCGTATCGAATTCAAATGCCTTGTCCAGTATAGCCGGCGCTACCACTATGAACTTCATCCCGGCTGCGTGTTCATATACATCCCGACGATAGAGATGGCATTCGCCTTTTTCCGCACGCAGGTTGCCTTTGGTAAGCAGTGCAGAAAGATTACCATAGGCTTCCTGCGAAGTTGGGTAAGCCAGCAGGCTCGCGCCATCCAACAGATCAAGCCTGCAGGCAGGTATCAGGCGCATACCTTTTGCCCTGGCCTCCACATGCGCGCGTACGATGCCTGCCAGGCTGTTGCGATCGGTAACAGCGATCTCTTTATAACCGAATTCAGCCGCCTGCCCTACCAGTTCTTCCGGATGCGAAGCTCCGCGCAAAAAACTGAAATTGCTTGTCGCCTGTAATTCTGTATATCCGTAGATCTCCATTGTTATGCAAAAAAACCATGAAGGAACCATTGCTGCGGCTGATCCGTTCCATAATGACCAAGCCTGTATAGCCAGAACCGGGCGCCGGTCTCATCTTCCACATAATAATAATCGCGGTGCCTGCCATTCTCCAGCCACCATTCTCTTTCGATGCGTTCCGGGCCATCCGCTTTTTTGATCGTATGCAGTTTTCCCTGGTAACGGAACAGCATCGGCGGGTAATCAGGGATGGGTGCAGTTACCTCTATCGGCTCCGGCCTGGTCAGTAACCGGATCGGCCTGGGACGGTATTCCTGCCAATGTGTAGCCGGTCTTTCCTGCAACGAAACTGCCGCCTTGATGCTGCGCTCCGGCCAGTAATGTTCTGCAGGTAAAAAACGCCGGATCCGGTCTGCGCCGAGTTTGCCGGCGATCCTGTCGAGCAGTTCGATCACCGCTTTATCCTGCAGCCCGTGCTTTCCTATCCAGAAAGATTCCTGCTCAGGAACTGCAGGCTCCAGTTTATCTGCCTGCAGGGTAAATAATTCGATACCCAGGGCGGGCTCTATCGTTGCTATCTTAAGCTGGAATAAACGGAACAGATGCTCCCGGTTTGTAGACGCATGATTGGTGCCGATCTGGATGCGCTCTATCTTTCCATCCACCCGGTAACTATTGAATACTGCGCAGCGCAATCCTTTACCTTCCTGCTGCAGCCTTGTACATAAAGCATCCAATAATCGCTGCAATGCAATTTCAATTCCGGTAGCGGTAACGATCGGTTCCAGGCAGGGGAGTCTTTCTTCGTACAGCGGCACGGGCAATACCGGCTCTATCCATTCCTGCGCAGTTCCCAGGGCCTGGTCTATCCTGTTCAGCAATGACTCGCCGAAGCGCCTGCGCAATGCAGGCCGCGGCATGCTGATAAAATCGCGGAGCGAATACAGACCAAGTTTATGCAATCGTTCCAGCAATACTGTCTCCAGCCGCAATGCGCCCGGAGGCAAGGGCAGCAAAGCACTGAGTTGGCTGCCGGGAGGTACGATTGATATTCCATCTCCGAACCTTGCCATGGCCCATGCAGCGCCGATGGTATCCGCAATAGCCATTCTTGCCGTATAGCCTTTACTGTTCAATTGCCTGCAGATGGTGCGGAGATAATTTTCCTCGCCGTTCCACAGGTGTGCGCAGCCGCTGATATCCAGCAATAATCCCCCCGGCAGATCTACTGACACTATTGGTGTGAAACGGATACACCAGCGTGCCAATGCCTCCAGTAATCTTTGTTCGGAACCGGGAATATCATCTGCCAGTTCCAGCTGCTGCACCAAAGCTTTTGCATCAGCAGCGGTCATACCAGGCATGATGCCGGATGCAGCCGCTATGGTATCGACTACCGTAACGATCTTTTTGCCGCGCACCAGTGTTGTCAACGCGAATGCTTTACCCCGCCATTCCGGACGGCGAAGCAGCACCCTGTCAGCTACGAGGTGCGGGAACCATATCGCTGCAAAACGTCTCATCAGCCTGTTTTTCTATGCATGCTCTCAGGCAGCGCGATGGTTTCTGGAACCTCTGTCTTGAAATGATCCTGCAGCCATTGCACCGTCCAGGCTCCGGGTTGCCCGTTGCGTACGCGTAAGAGCTCCACCTGCCATCGGGGAAAGCCTACACCCGGCAGATCATCTTCCTGTACAGAGGGCAAACTGTTGATTCGCCAGCGTGCAATAGATGCGATCGTATTCAATGCAACGGTATGTTGTCTCAATAAAAATCCCGTTACCCCGCTTTTTTCCGCTGCCAGCTGCAGGCGCCGGGATGCGGTAAGATCGAGCTGCCTGATCTCCCCGATCACGGCTGCAAATCCCCCGCAATGCAACACTTCTTCCATTGCCCATAGTGCATCTTTTTCTTCAGGCAGATCGAGAAAAATAAAATGTTCGGGTATAGCGCCAAATCTGCGCAGTGCCGGCGGAAATAATTGCCGTACAGGATTGATCCATGCCGCCACTCCACGGTCTTTCATCAGGGCAGCCAGAACAGCCGAAATAAAA
This sequence comes from Chitinophagaceae bacterium, assembly GCA_019247775.1. Taxonomy (GTDB): domain Bacteria; phylum Bacteroidota; class Bacteroidia; order Chitinophagales; family Chitinophagaceae; genus Sediminibacterium. Next base: position 2,968 of record JAFBAN010000170.1, read on the forward strand.
CCTGCACTGGCCGCCATACCATTCCGCCCCTCACAGATAAATTCATGGATCGCGCCGGTCGGAAAAATCCCATTCGGAAAAGCCTGGCTGATCAATGGCAGGTCTACAGCAGGCTCTTCGGCAACAGGGGTCCTGTATCCTTGCAGCGACAGGATCTCACGCTTCAGTTTTCTGATCAGATCAGGGTTGGCCTGGTTCATGGAATGCTTTTCTTACGCTAAATTACTAAATAATTTAGCAATACAGGCGTGAATGCATAAAAAAGAATGGTACAGTTGAATATTGAGGCCAGTTGACCGCAAAGACGCCAGGACGCAAGTATCCGCAAGGGGGCTGCCTTCGCGTTGCTTCGCGGCTAGCGTCTTTGCGGTAAATTCAAACTGCACCATTACCATAAAAAAAAGGCCTTAACCATTGGTTAAAGCCTTCTTTCCAAATCCAAAACGCTCTTAATAATTCGCCTGCATCCGGATATAACCGTTGATCTCGTCACGGCTCGACTGCCTGTCATACAGGTTCACGATATCTGAAAAATTCTGGGTATCGGTTACCCTCGAATAAGCCAGTTTAGCGAGTTCGACCCTGTCGGATTCAGAAGCGGAGAAAAATCCACTGCCGATCAACGCTATCAGTTGTTTAGCCTGGGCGGTGGTGAAATAATTCCGCGAATCGCTCAGGATGGATTTCACATCATTGTATTTATCGCCCGGCAGGATATGGTTGCTGGCGCGACGATACAGGTCGTTGAAACTCGCATCACTCATAGGAACACGTGAATTATAGGAATTATATGCATTTACATTGGCCCCAACGCCGCCGTTACTGATAATATACGCATTCAGATCGGCCCTGTTGGAGGGACTGAACATGGTGTACAGCGTTGCATAATTGGCAGGATCGGACGCTGTTACATAAGCCTGTTTGGCCAGGTATAACCGGTCTGATTCTGAATTGATCGCACCAAGCAACTGCCTGATCTGTTCTGTAGTGAAAGCATAGCTGCTATTGCTGAATGCATTCCGGATGATATCGTATTTGCCGGACTGATAATTATTCGCATTCAGATCCTGCAGCAGCCTGTTATAAGCTGATGCACTCAACAATGCCCTGCCGTATACAGGAGTAACCGGGGTAACTACATTACCGTTTGCCTGCAGCCTCACATACTCGTCGAGGCCATTGGTGTAATACTGGTTGGTGAACAGCGGATATAACTGACGGTAATTGCTTGGATCAGCAGATACCATATAACCTGCTTTGGCCAATTCCAGCCTGGTGCTTTCAGAATTGATCAGCGAAAGCATCTGGCTGATCTGGTCTGTTGTAAAATAGTCGGTAGAACTGAGCGCGGCCCTGATGGCTGCAGCCCTTGAATCCTGGTACCGGCTTTCACGGATATTGTTCAGCAACACCTGGAAATTACTCGCCGGCATCGCGGTACGATAACGTCCGTTGGCATTTACCAGCGGATTGGTACGTTCTGTGAAAGTGATCCGGTTTCCATTAATGGTAATAAACATGTTGTACTCGGGCCGGAGCAAAAAATTGTTCGAATATACCAGGCTTCCGCGCCTGTCGTAATTGTTGCCGTTAACGCTGTATACTTCCAGTTTATGCGTACCGGGCATCAGGTTATTCACCGTAAGCGTTCTGCGGGTACCGCGGTAGAGGTTGTCGTTAGAACTGTTATACACATCAGCGCTTGTATTGATCGCATCTCCCGAACGATAACGGGTGCCATCTATCATGATGCGGTAATTCTGCGACTGCTGGCCGCGGAATAGTACGTTTACTGTCTGGGCGAAGCTGGATACACACAAGAAGATCCCCACCAGCCCTATCATTAGCTTTTTCATAGTGTTCAAAGTTTATGTTCATAGGGGGTATTACAATTTCCAGACCATCGCTGCAAGGGGTTGAACAGCAGGCCAAAATGGGTCAGGAAATGCCCATTTTGAGGCATAACGGGGCACACAAAAACCTCGCCAGAGCGGCGGAATTACAGGAGTTCGGGCTGACTGAGATCTCACATTTCTACCGGGATCAGGTCTCCCGGTCCGAGATCCGGAATGTAAGGTTGATACGGGCCGCGATCTTCCTGGAGGTTTTCGGGATATGATGCTCATAATGGTATTGCATGGTCTCGCCCATCAACAAAAAGCTGCCATGCTTCAGCGGGATATCCAGCTGTGGAATTTCTGCCCGGGTTTTATGCCGCACTTTGAATACCCGGGTCTCCCCGAAAGTGACGGAAGCGATTGCGTGGTGTTTACCTGCAGATGGCAGTGTATCGCTATGCCAGGCCACCGAATCATTTCCGTTGCGATATTGATTCAGCAATACACTGTTGAAAACAATACCGCAGGCGGCTTCAACTTTCCGTTTGATGAATTGTAAAACCAGGGGCCAGTTGTGATGATCATCGCCATACCAGGCGGTAAGCCGCGGATCCTGTACCATCCGGTCGTACATTTTGCGCGTGCGTTGCTTCCAGGGAGTGCCCTGAAGCAGTTCGTTATAGAACCGGTCCGCCTCTTCCTGTTCAAAAAAACGTTCACGTAAAACCAGTTCCGCATCGGGGATATCGTAGTTAATTAATCGCACAGTGCCTACATGAAAACATGCAGTGTCCTCAAATAAACTGTTCATGAAGCAAACCTAACCAATCTTCAGCTAATACTAAAATTATTAGCATTTATTTAACCGGCTGTTTTTCCAATTCAGCGCGCCGGGTCCAGCATTCATCCAGCGGTCCGCCGGTGGATTTTTCGCCCTTGTGACGCCAGTCGCCATTCACAAAAGAATAATCGAATACCAGGCTTTTGCCGATGCTCCCGGCAGTCTTGGTGAAAAACCCGATGCTCTCCGTGTACTTCCCATTCGCTGTTGTATACTCGCCGCCGCCGGCATTGAGGAATTGCCTGGTGGCGAGATTATAAGCGATCCAGTGGAAATATTTTCCGGACAGCACTTTCATCGTTCTCCGGGGAAAGAACGGGCTCGCGCGTTTCGACACTTTATCGTTGTTGTAATTTCCGGTGATGATCCACGCCCCCGCCAGTTCTCCCGGGCCGCCATTATCGAGCCGTTCCCATTTTTCTGCGGGCTGAAGCTGCAGTTTCCCGTCTGCGATCCTTGCCGTTTCGGTCAGCTCCGTTCCCACCCTTGTTGAATCGGCAGAGTCCCATTCGATCTTCCGCATCAGCTTATCCCCTTCCAGATGCCAGACACCGCCATAGGAACGGTTGAATTTTTTTCCGGGCACATCATAGCTGGCTACAGAAAAAACATTGTCGGCAAAGATCAGCACGGTCGTTCCGGATGGATCGGTATAGCCCCAGGCGCCGTTCAATGCATCGGCAGCCGGTCTTTTTGTTTGAGGGCCGAAGGGGGCAAATCCGATAAGCAAAAAGATCGTTGCGGCCAATACCAGGTAAGCGACAAGCGTTTTCATCGTGTGGATTTTAAAGTGTCAGAGATATTGCAGCCATTTACGTTCAGGATGCGCCGCCTTGTATTTCGCATACCAGTTGCAGAGCAGGTATAGGATTATCACCACGATCGCAAAGACAAGATAGAGCAAGGGAAGTCCCCAGCGCTGGTCAGGCGGCACCTGCGCAAACGGAGCGGTCTGGTACCATTCCTGGTGCATCGATCCCGTCCGCCATTGGTTCAATGCCAGGGCTGCGAGATGGATCAGCGGAATATGCAACAGGTAATAGAACAAGGGCACCCGTCCGAAAACACGCAGCGCGTTTGCAAACCATCCCT
>JAFBAN010000195.1 GCA_019247775.1 Chitinophagaceae bacterium
AGGCCAGACGCTGAACCTGAGTTCTGCAGTGGCCGACAGTTATAGCTGGGCAGGTCCTAACGGTTTTACATCAACCAGCCAGAATCCATCTATACCCACCGTTACAACGGCGGCAGGCGGCAGCTATGCGCTAACGGTAACTACCAATGGCTGTTCCGCTTCAGGCAGCACCAATGTTGTGATCAATACGCTGCCCACGATCTCCATCGCTCCATCGAGTATATCCATCAATGCCGGCAGCAGCACCCTGCTTACGGCATCGGGCGCCGATGTATACTCCTGGTCGCCGGCAACCGCACTGTCTGCAACGAACCTGGCCGGTGTTACCGCCAATCCAACATCGACCACTTCTTACACTGTTACAGGAACCGTTAATGCAAGCGGTTGCTCCAATACCAATACGGTGGTTGTAACGGTAGTGCCAAGCCTCGTGCTTTTGCCGGGTACGATAGCAGCGGATCAAACTATCTGTTCCGGCAGCACGCCTGATCAGCTCACATCTGCTACCGATGCATCCGGAGGTACCGGCGCCATCAGCTATCAGTGGCAGCAGAGTACAGATAATACAACCTTTGCCGATATCGCCGGCGCTGTAGCCACTTCCTATAGTCCGGGCAGTCTTACCCAAACCACGTATTACCGCCGGAGCGCCAAAACCGATACCGACCCGGTTGTATTCAGCAATACGGTGAAGATCACTGTGCAGTTAAGCATATCCGGCTCCATCAGCGGCGGCGGCATTTCCGTATGCTCCGGTAACAATACAGGAATACTTTCGCTCACAGGTAATACCGGCGCCGTTGTGAAATGGCAGTCATCGACGAATGGCTTCGGTACGGCCGTGGATATCACCAATACAGGCAGTACGCAATTATTTACCAATATCACCACTGCCACCCAATACCGCGCCATCGTACAGAACGGCCTGTGTGCCGTGGCCACTTCGGCGCCTGTAACTATTACGGTAAACGCATTGCCTGTTACCGGGGCTATTGCCGGACCCTGTGCGCTTACCCGCGACAGCGTCGGTACCTATCTCACAACAGCCGTAGCCAATGCAACCCGCTATGTGTGGGCCCTGCCATCGGGCTGGACCGGTGCATCCACCACCAACTCCATCGTGGTGAAAGCAGGCGCGTCTGCAGGTAGTATCACCGTAACGGCTTATAACAATGGCTGCGCAAGCGCAAGTTCATCAAGCTATAAAGTAACTGTCATCGATTATGCAAAGGTGACCATTACCGCTACGCCCACCATCTCGGCCGGTAATCTCAGCAGCACCATGCTGGTTACCGTTAAGCTCTATGATGTGAACGGCCAGCAGGTAAACTGCAGCGGCGGCGTTGCATCGCTTTGCAGCAACCAGCCATCCGCGGTATTCAGTACGCCGATAGATAAACTGGACGGCACTTACACTTCCATCCTTACCTCGCCGGCCAATGATATCAAGATCTGCGGCACGATCGGCGGCATACCATTGAGTGCTACTACCAATGTAACTTTTACAGGTCCGCAGGGCAGCATCAAAGGCAATGGCCCGATACTGGAAACCGAGATCCCCAAACTCACATTCAACTTTACAGCGGGCGTAGGGCCGTTTACAGTGATCTACCGCTCGGCCAAGAGTTCCAAGAACGATACGCTTACCAATATCACCAACGGGCAAAAAGTAAGCGTGGCGCAGATCCCGTCTACCACCTTATACACAATGGTGTCGATCATCGACAATGCCACCGGTGAGCGGCGCAACGATCATTTTACAAGGGACACCGCCACCATCATTGTACTTGCGCCTAAGATTATCATTACGCTTAAGGCCGATGCGCCCGTTCTGGAAAAGGACAGCGTATGGCGGACCAAGCTCTCCGTGCACGTAAAGAATATCGGCGACCTGGATCTGAGCAATGTGCAGGTGAAACTGAACCTGAAAGACGTATTCCCAAGTCCTGTTACCTATATCCTGGACAGCGTTCGCGTGAACGGAACAACAGTAGTAGGCAACCCTGGATATGATGGCGTGCAACAGACCGACCTGTTCTCACGCAACCAGAAAAAGCGCATCCCCGCGGAAATAAGAATAGGCGGCGGAGGAACAGAGCCGCCGGATATCCTGAATGCGCTTGCCAGCACGATAGATGGCATAGAAGCATACCAGGCCGATAGAAATAAAGATGATGCGGCAGACGATGAAACGGCTGCGGCGGAGCACAGCGAATACATGTTCGGCGCCAGCTCTCAATTGCCGATAGGCGTGGATGGATTTATGTTCCTGTACCTGCATATCCGCCCCAATGGCTATTATGAACCTTTCCAGATGCAGGCCGTGGCATTGGGCACAGGGCATACCGAAGAAGGCGCGGCGCTGGCTACCAGTCTGTCAAATGATAACGAGAATACAGCCGCACACCCGGATCTTACCAAGAAAGGCGATCCGCTGCCAACGGTCATCAACCTCATACCTAATCCATCGATCGGCGCCTCTCTGAATGCAGCCGCGCCGGTTGATCAGGGTAATGGTACTTATAATGTACTGCTCAGCTATAAACTGAAAAACTACGGCAACGTAAACCTGCAGAACATCAAATTATTCCAGAACCTGGGCAGAATGATAGGTTCGCCCGCTGTGTTCAGCCTCGTGGGAGGGGTTACCACTACCGGTACCCTGCTTCCGAATAATGCATTCGATGCACGAACAGATACCAACCTGCTTGCAGCCAACAGCGAACTTGGACTGAACCAGGAAGGCACGGTACAGTTCACCATCAACATCCGGCCGAATGTGCTGAGCGCATTGTACCGGCTGCAGGCTACTGCGGGAGGTGTATTTGCCGAACTGAACCTGCCCAGTACGGATCTTTCTACCGACGGCACCAACCCCGATCCCGACGGTGACAAGATACCTTCGGAGAAAGTACTTACACTGATCGTGATCAACCTGCCGATACCGCCATTGGTGCCCGGCAAGATCGGTATCGATACCCTGCCACCGGCAAGAAATACCGTGCTCAGCAAAGCATACTGTGCTTCGGTAACAGGAGCTGTAGTAGTTTCTACTTCTGCCACTACAGGCGGTTCGGGTCCTTACGAATGGCAATGGCAGCGCTCAACGGATAACCTGAACTTCACCGATATACCCGGCGCAACAGACAGTGTATTAACAAGCGGAACTTTCACGTCGGATGTATACCTGCGCAGGCGCGTTATTTCAGACAACCAGGTAGGGTACAGTAATTCGGTGCAGTTACAGATCCTCGCAATAACCAAACCGGTTATTTCACCGGCAGGGCCGCTCACGCTGCCATTCAATGGAACGGTAACGCTCACATCTACCATCGCAACGGGATATAGCTGGTCCAATGCTGCCACCACACAGAGCATTACGGTAGGCTTGCCCGGATCGTACACCGTTACTGTCCGCAATGCGGCCGGCTGTACGGCTGTATCGGATCCTGTAACCGTGAAGCCGCCGCCTCCGAAAACCATCGACAGCATTTATATCGTTGGCGGACTGAACAATCCTGCCAACTCCGGGGTACAGGTAACAGGCATGAACGGCGCTACACTGAACTATTACCTGGTGGCCGCCAATGGCACTGTAGTAGCGGTGCCCGCATTGCCGGCCGTACTGGGCGATTATGAATACTATGTAAGCGAAACCCTGAACGGTATCGAAAGCGATCGGGTACAGTACAAAGTGAAAATGATCGATCTGCCTGCCGATCTCGAGAAACTGCTTTCCAAGGCGCCGGTATTGCAGGCCGACGGCAGCTTCCTGATGAGCTTCAATTTCCGCGCTACCAACAAACGCAATGAACTGCTCGACAGCGTGCGTATCAAGGATGACCTGACCAAGGTATTCCCGGCAGGTACAACATTCGAGATAGCGGGTGTGCAGGCAACAGGCAAACTGATCGCCAATACCCAGTTCAATGGCAGCACCCAGACCGATCTTGTTGCCAGCGGCAGTCAGCTGCCGGCCTTACAGAAGGATTCGGTGCAGCTGAACCTGAAAGTATTCCCGAATGGATTCACAGGCACACTGAACAACAGCGCAGAACTGACGGCTAAATCGCCTTACGGGGTATTCAAAGTGATATCGAACGATCCTACGGTTGGCAACGGCGTGGCGGTACGTAATCCCACCAAGTTCTTCCTGCCGATCATCGATATATTCATTCCATCCGGGTTCTCACCCAACCATGATGGTTTCAACGATGTGTTCGTGATCACGCATCCGTACAATATGACCATCAACCTCGAAGTGTACAACCGCTGGGGTAACCTGGTGTTCAGATCGAGGGACTATAAAAACGAATTCGATGGTCGCGGCAACCAGCCGAATAATATACTGGGCGAAGAACTGCCGGATGGCACCTATTATTATATCGTGCTGGCTACCGATAAGGCGAACGGGGCGGTGAAGAAATTTGCAGGTTTTATAACGCTGAAGCGGAACTAAGCTTTGGCTGGAGTGAAAAGAAATGTGTACAGAACCAAACGAAACTAACTCATGGGGGCAATGCTGAAGAAATTAAAGTGTGTTGTGACGGTCGCGATGATGACAGTGTCCTTTGCAGGCAATGCCCAGCAGCATCCGATGTATTCGCAGTATATGTTCAATATGCTGAACATTAATCCTGCCTATGCGGGCAGCCGGGGTGTGATCAGCGCTACTGCGCTATACCGCAACCAGTGGGTAAATATCGACGGAGCGCCGCAGACCGCATCCTTTTCTATGGACATGGCCCTGAAACGGAAGAAGATCGGTCTCGGATTTCAGTTATACGATGATAAGCTGGGTATCGAGCGCTCAACCGGTTTCAATATGTCGTACGCATTCCGGATCCAGCTCACCAATGCCGGTACGCTCAGCCTCGGTTTACAGGGAGGCCTGGTGAATTACCGCGCCTATTATTCGCAGGTCAGGACATTCCAGCCCGGCGATCCGAGTTTCAGCCAGGATATCAACGGGTTCCTTCCTGCTGCTGCGGCCGGTATCTACTACAACTCGGATAATTTTTACCTGGGCATATCTACACCGGCATTACTGCAGACCAAACTTACGCGGGATAATACAGCCGATGTTTCTTCAGCCACCGGTCGCGATCTGCACCTGTTCCTCACCACCGGTTTCGTAGTACCGATGGGGCAGGACCTCATGCTCAAGCCCTCTGTGCTTGTAAAAGCGGTAAGCGGCGCCCCTGTTGAGTATGACCTCAATGCCAATCTCTGGATCCAGAACACATTGGCGCTTGGCTTCTCTTACCGTACCGGCGATTCCTATGTTGGGATGCTGGAACTGCAGATGAGCAAACAATTGAGATTTGGTTACGCATACGATAAAACCTTCTCCAGTCTCGGTCAGCTCAACAACGGCACGCATGAACTGATGATCAGGATGGAGTTCGGTAATTCGAATAATAAGGTAGCGTCGCCGCGGTTTTTCTGATTTAACTGTTTGAACTGATGAAAAAAGGCTTCTTATACCTGCTGTTGCTGTTATGTTCCGGGTCTGTTGCGCATGCCCAGCAAACCCGCGCGCAGATCCCCGCAGCATATTTCAAAAACGCGGAAAAGGAATTCGATAACCAGCGGTATATGTATGCCATCCCGTTTTACCGCGCTTCCATGAAAAGCGGGCGTACCAACGATTCGATAGCACTGATCCATCTTGCAGAGTGTTATTGGCAGATGAAGAATTACGATTCCTCCCTGGTATACTACATCGAATACGAGCGCAAATATTCCCCGCGGTATTCCACCCACCGCCGCATTGCAGAATTGCATGCCGTACTGGGACGCTATGGCCAGGCTGCCGCTACCTACAAATCACTGCTGACCGAGCTTCCATTGCATAATGGTAAAATGCTCAATGAAAGATGGAAGGGATTTTCAGCCATAACAGGTTTTCTGCGCGATTCGCTCGACTATACCATCGGCCTGCTCAAACTCAATTCGAAACAACAGGATTTCAGTCCCCAGTACTTTCAGCGCGGAATGGTATTCGTATCCAACCGCTATTCGAAACGTGAGGGCGAACGGCAGTTCGGCTGGGACGGTATGCCTTATGCGAACGTGTACTGGGTAAGGGATACTGCAGAACTGTACCTTGCGGATTCTATCCCCGGCAGGGCCGCCTATACGCTCAATGCAGGCATTAAGGCGAACGACGATTTTACAGCACGTACCAGCAATGACAACGATATCATCAACATCATGCGGGTGAAAGGCGAGTACAAAGGAGATATTTATAAGCTCGCAAAATTCGGCGACGATCTTACTACCAAATACAATTACGGCCCGCTCTGTTTCAACAAGGCCGGCAATAAGGTCTATTTTACCCGCAACAGCAAAAAGCCGTACGGGGGCCGCTATAACTTGGAGATCTGCGAAGCCAGCTATGAGCAGGGCACATGGACAAATATAAAAGTGATGCCTTTTGTGCAGCCGGCTTATGATTTTTATCATCCGGCCCTGAGCGATGATGAAAAGAAATTATTTTTCTGCAGCAATAAGCCCGATGGTTTCGGCGGCAGCGATATCTGGTACGCAGACCTCGATGCCGACGCCGACAAGACGCTCTCGATCAACCTGGGAGATGGGGTGAATACAGCGGGCGATGAACTGTTCCCCACCATCGCCGACAATAACCTTTATTTCAGTACCGATGGTCTTGCAGGATTGGGCGGACTCGATGTATACCGCAGTTCTATCGATAAGCGCGGACGCTGGACCAGGCCCGTTAATCTCGGCTACCCGATCAATACCTCCTTCGATGATTTCGGCATCATCTTTAACGGTACCCGTAACAAAGGATATTTTACCAGCAACCGCCTCGGTACCGATGATATCTATGCATTTTCCTATGCGCCTTTTATCATGAACCTGCACAGTACGGTTTTCAACAAACCCGTTATGCGGAGGCTCGATAAAGCTATGGTGATCATCACAACGATAGAAGATAGTGTACGGATACCAGTTGATACGATCCTGACAGATCTTACCGGTAATTTCCATTTCCCCGCCAAGCCTGGCCGCGATTACCAGCTGGACGTGACCCGCGACGGGTTCACCAGCGAATCCGTAACCATTGCGGCGCCGGTAAAACCGGAACGGGATGTGGAACTGAATCCGGTGCTCCTTACCCCCCTTGTCCAGCCACTGCCGCCAGCGGAAGAAAAAGACCGTGATGGCGACGGTGTGCCGGATAGCAAAGACCGCTGCCCGGATATCAAAGGACCGAAGGAGAACAATGGTTGCCCTGATATCCAGAAGCGTCTGAATGAACTTGCAAAAATGGTATTCTTCGATACGGATAAATCGGATATCCTGCAGAAATCGCTGAAACCGCTCAATGAAGTGGTGGCTATCCTGCTGCAATATCCGAATACGACATTGGCGATAGAAGGCCATACCGACAGCCGCGCAAGCGCCGAACACAACAAAGCGCTGTCGCAACGCAGGGCCGCTTCGGTAAAAGCATACCTGATGAGTAAAGGGTTAACGAAATCAAGATTTACTTCGGTCGTGGGCTATGGACTGGAAAGGCCGATCGCCGATAACCAGACCGAAGCCGGCAGGGCCATGAACCGCAGGGTGGAACTGAAAGCGGTATTTGTGCAGTAATATTTTTTAAAACCGTGTATATGAGTTCAGGAAAAAAATGGGTGGTATTGATGGGAGTGATGATCCTGGGAGGCCAGGGCTTTGGGCAAACCCTGAAAAAAGAAACCACGACCCGCAAACCAACGATTGAAAAACAGACGCCTGCCGTAAAGACAAATGCGACGAACCTGCAGAGCGGGGCTGCTGTTGAAACGGCCTCCGTACTGGGCAGGTACGACCTGTATGCAGGTATCCCCTCCATGTATCTCGGCCATCTGGTACTGATGAGCGGAGGTAAATACAAGATCGCATTCAGCACCGACGAAACGGATTATGAAACCGGCAGCTACATCTACCATGCCGATACAAATACGCTGGAATGGCTCAGCGGACTGGCCAAACGCAAGGAATGGAACGGTAAGCTTATCAAAAAAGCAGGCGGCTACCGTATCGAATTCAACAAGACAACCTTCGCCGAAAACTGATCCGGTTCTTCCCTGCGTACCCTGCGGTCCTTTGCGTTCTCTGCGTTAGAAAATCTGAAACTCCAGGGTATCGCGAAGAATGCAAAGGATCGAAAGTGATCAAAGAGCTCATCAACAAATCTCAAATCTGCATCCACAATCGCCGATCCCCGCTTAGTACCTGACCGTGCCGTTATTGCTCCAGTCGCGGCCGAACACGCGTTGCAAACTGGCGGTGGTCCTTGCAGCGGCAGAAGTGCGGATCGCTATTTCCTGCTGCTCTATCCGGCTGAACATTTCATTGGTAATAAGGATGGCGAGGATATTGTCCAGGTTAAGGCTCAGCCCAACCCGGTTACCCAGCAGCGCTTTGGCAGGCGCCACGAGCCTGTCCCAGGATTGCTCAACATTGTATTGATCCAGTGCAGACCTCATCACCGGTCTTACTTCAACGCGGATCTGATCGCCTACGGTGCGGCGCAGGTAATCGGTAGCTGCCGTGCCTCCGTTTCTCACGATCCCGATCGCATCGGTAATAGACATCCGCCGGATGCCCTGCACGAAAATAGGACCGGAGCGGGTAACCGCTTCAACGGCAGCATCGCCCAATGTATTGGTGAACCGTGTCAGTTCAGGCGCCAGGCCCAGTCGCTCCAGGCCCTGTACGATGCGCTGCGCTTCCTGCGGAAGAATGGCGTTCAATAAGAGATCGCGGCCGAAATAACCGCGCTGGCCGATGGCATTACGGCCAAAATCCGTTCCGATGATCAGCGCTTCGCGGATCGCGTTGGCGGCATCAGCCTCCGATAAATAACCGCCCAGGTTGCGCAGCGAACCGCAGCTTCCCAGTATAAGACTTGCCGTAAGCGCCATTGCAGTGAATATCCTTTTCATGTGCATCTGTTGAATGCTCAATCCGCAAAAAAAAATATGCCATGGGGCGGGAAGCGTGAGGCGTGAGACGTGAGGCGTGAGTTTGGGGTTGCGAATTGGTTTGGTCCATGGTCCATAGTCCATAGTTCCTTACGCCATGGACTATGGACTATGGACCATGGACCCGCGATGCGGCCCGCTTCCATTAACAATTCACCATTCACGTCTCACGCCTCACGCCTCACGATTCACGCCTCACGCCTCCCCCTCCCGCCCCAAATGTGAGAATAATGCAAACCCATCCAAAAGTCTTGTAACTTCTGATGGCCCCGGAAGTTCAATTTTACAGCCTATCGAAAAACCAGCCTATGTTGGCCGACCTGATCACCAGCCTGCAGCAGAATCTGGGGCTTCCCCCGCTGTACAAAAGGGATGAAGCTTTGGGTAAATACCGCAATGCGGCTGGTGAGAACGTGCAACCCAACCGTTTCAGCCAGTCTGTGATCCCGGCAACCATCATTGCGCTCTATGCTTATAGCCGCACCGATGGCGGCGCACGCGCGATCCTGCAGGCAGGTCCTGCCAATAACTGGGCGAGCTATTTATTTACGGATAAGAAAGAAACGATCACACGCAGACTCGCTTCTTACTCCGGTTCCCCGCTGGCGGAGATCGGTGATGCCATCAACCGTGTGGCAGGAGAAATGATCAAACTTATTACTGCAGGCACAACAGAGATCGCCGGCGTTCAGGAAGCACTTGGTCAGTTGCGGACGGAAGCGCTGAACTATCTGCCACCCGATCTGCAGCTGGAAGAGCTGCTTGCAGATGCAGCGGCGAACAATAACGCTCAGGAAGATCCGCCCGGTATCATGCAGGCTATCAGTGCATCTTTTTCAGGCGCTGATTCGGACGAGAAAACTAAGGACTGATCAGGCCGATCCTGCGCGAATGTTCGATCGCTTCCGAGCTGTGCCTGAAAAAACAGCAGTGTGTGCCGCTGGCTTCGAGCTGGTGCAGCACCTGCCTCACCCGCTCACTGTTCTTTCGATGGATATCACGGATATACACCGCATGGATCCGCCCGGGAAAATGCGACACGATGGATTGGTAGATCACCGGGTCCTGCTGCGAACTGTCGCCCAGCAATACAAAACGCTGTTTTGGAAAAGCCTCGAGCACCCGCACGATACGCGTGAACTTGGTGCCATGCCCGCTTTGTCCGGTAGCAAGAAAATCGGTCAGGTGTTTGATGGTATTCAGCAGCAACACCCCCTTGGGCAGACCGTTGACTGTGATGAACTCCACGATATAATCGTACAGATTCCATTCACTGCTCGACACATAAAAAAACGGGTTGGGCTGCTCGGCCGTTGTTTGCGCCAGGGCCAGCAGCTGGTAATGCCGCACCACGCCCTCGAAAGGTTTGCGCGTACGGGCATTATGCGTGAAGAGCAGCGACAGCCTTTTGCGAAGGTTGGAAGAATGAGAGATCAGAAAGGTATCGTCGATATCGGATATAAAAGCATATTGCGTCGAATGCGGAACCATTACCGGGGCGCAGGCATTGGCGATCACTTCGCCTTTGCTGTTCAGCATTTCGGTAGTGATCTCATGCCAGCCGTATGCCGGCGGCGTTGCAGACTGCCAGTTGAGCCTGATAAAGCCATCCGTATCCGATCTTGTCTGCACTTCGTTGTCTTCCCAATGAAGCCTGACAACCGCGCCCCTGATGGAGCGCAGAATGAACATCCGGAGCAGTGCGATCAGGTTAACCAGGAAGAATTTCGAAAATCTTTTTCTCGGGAGCGGCGCAAATGCAAGCGCATGGCCATAGATCACGAGGTGCTCTGCATGACCATACCCCGTATACAATTTGATGGAAGGCCGGTGTGTAAAACCCAGCCAGCGCCACAGCTTTTCGATCAGGCCGGGCTTATGAGATATGATCAGGTTACCTGCCGGTCCGCTTTTTGTAGTTTGCATGTATCAATTCATATAATGCCTTGTCACCCGTATGCAGTATAGCCCCGAAAGATCAAAATTACTATTTGTCGTCAATCCCATTTCGGGCGGCAGGAAAAAAATAAACTGGGAAACCGAGATCCGCGAATATTTTGCCGGCAGCGATCATCAGGTAGAAATGCTGGTCCTGAACGGGGGCAACGACGGATGGAAGATATACGAAAAGATCAAGACCGGCCAGCCCGATAAAGTGATCGCAGTAGGAGGGGATGGTACCATTAAACTCGTAGTGGAACAATTGCTCGGCACCGATATTCCTTTGGGCATTATCCCCGCAGGCTCCGCCAACGGCCTGGCACGGGAGTTCGATCTGCCGGCTTCTTTGAAAGATGCGCTGGCCGTGGTGATGAAGGACAATATCAGGACGGTGGATCTGATCAAGATCAATGATAAGGAGATCTGTGTGCACTTGAGCGATATGGGACTGAACGCAAGGGTGGTGAAGTATTATGCGATGGGCGGCGTGCGCGGCAAATGGGGCTATGCCCGGGCTATCTGGCGGGTGCTATGGCAACGACAGCTGATCAGCGCCGAGATACTGGTGAACGGGCAACAGCTAAAACGGGAAGCATTCATGGTGGTGATCGCCAATGCCCGAACGTACGGTACAGGCGCACTCATCAACCCTTCGGGCAATATCAGCGACGGGCTCTTTGAAGTGGTAGTGGTGAAAGAACTGTCTGTATGGGAGCTGCTGAAAATGATCGTCACCCATAAGCCTTTCGACCCGCGAAAAATAGAAGTGCTGAAAACAACAGAAGCCAGGGTCAATATCAGAAAGCGCGGCTATTTCCAGGTAGACGGCGAATACCGGGGCAAACAGCCCTCGGTTCATGCACGGATCCTTCCCGCAGCGCTCAGGCTGCTGCTTCCACGGGAGGACAAAAAGTGAGAATCATGTAATTTTTTTTTACATTATTGTAATGCGTTTCCGGCCTGGTATTCGCAACTTCATGGTCCGTTTTTTATGCGGTTTTGAACCGATCCCGTGTGTACCTAAAATTCAAGATCATGAGAAACAACATTGGTGCTGTAGACAAGACCATTCGCCTCACCGTTGCGCTGACCATATCCTTACTTGTTTTTTCCAGTTATATCTCGGGCCCCAGGGCGGTATTTTTATTCCTTTTTGCATTTGGACTGGTCATCACCTGCTTCAAAGGCAATTGCCCGGTGTATCGTTTACTGGGCATCAGTACCAACCGCAACCTGAACGATAAAGCCCGCCAGTACGAATACCAGCGCAACCAGACGCTCCTGAAGAATTATCTCAAGAATTACCGGGAACGTTATTCTGAAATGGGGAACGGGTAACTCAGGAATTTTCCCGGGATACCAGGCTGCTTAGTTTGGTATAACCCAGATGCCATTCATCCGCCGCTGCATCCGGGTCTGCCTGCAGGGCAAGCTTATATTGTTGCTTGATGGCGGTTGTAAGTATCTCTTCTATCTCGTAAAGATCGTCCACATCCACCCCGTACTTATCGTCGATATGCGAATCGGCGCCGGCAAATCCCATATGCTTATAAAAAGCCGTTGCTTTTGCCTGCCGGATGGCCATACTCTTATCCGCAGCCACAGAAAGCATCTTATAATGGTACTCTTCAAACTCCCCTGGCTTATAACCGCCCAGGTTCAGAAAAAATAACTTCAGGCCCGTTCCCCCTGCGTCCCCTGCGCCGCTTTGCGTTCCCTGCGTTACAATATCCGCGGTCTTAACGTAGCGGAGCGTCTGCAATGTCGGATCATCGCCACCGGCAACCGCGCGTGGAATAACAATAACCCGGTATCCATCCACCACCGTCACTTCCCGCCAGGCATCGATATGGATCTTCGGCGCTTCCGGCCAGGATCCGAGAATGGCCGGCACCAGATCTGACAATGAATCTGCCACTCCAAAAAAAATATCGTGCTGCTCGGTAAACCTGCCAGGCGGCTTGCAGCCCAGTAACAGCATGAACAATCGCGGGTTTTCCATGATAATCGTATTTTGTATAGCAATTCATCCCAAAACTGCTGTATGATCCGCATATCCCCAAGAACCACGGTAAAAATAGTTTTGCTCCTGTTATTCATATCAAGAGCATCGGTTACCGGCGCCCAACTGAAATATCCCGCCCCGGCAGAAGGCGATTATACCATCAGCAATTTCATCTTCGCAAGCGGCGAAACCCTGCCCTCGCTGCGGTTACACTATACCACTATCGGCAGCCCCCGCGCAGACGCACAGGGTCATACCGTCAATGCGGTCATCATCATGCATGGCACTTCGGGCAGCGGCCGCAATTTCCTGAGTGATGCGTTCGCCGGCAACCTGTTCGGCAAAGGACAATTGCTGGATGCCGAAAAGTACTTTATCATCCTGCCCGATGGCATCGGTCATGGCAGATCTTCCAAACCCAGCGACGGCCTGCATATGCGTTTTCCGCATTACAACTACGATGATATGGTGAAGGCCGATTATCTCCTGCTTACCGAGCACCTGAAAGTAGACCATGCCAGGCTGGTGATGGGCACTTCCATGGGAGGCATGCATACCTGGGTCTGGGCTTATACCTATCCCGGATTTATGGATGCGCTGTTGCCCCTGGCCAGTCTTCCGGTGGAGATCGCCGGCCGCAACCGCATCCAGCGGAAAATGGCGATCGACCTGATCAGGATGGACCCGGAATGGAAAGGAGGAGAGTATGCCAAACAACCGACAGTGGGATTGACAGGCGCCATCTCATCCATGATCTTCATGACCAGCAGCCCGCTGCAATGGCAAAAGAGCGCGCCTACCCGCGTGCAGTCGGAAGCCATGCTCGACAATATCCGCAACCGCTACCTGAATACCCTCGACGCGAACGATTTTATTTACCAGTTCGATGCATCACGCGATTATAATCCGGCGCCTCATCTCGAAAAAATAACTGCGCCACTGTTTGCAGTTAATTCGGCCGATGACCAGGTGAATCCGCCCGAACTGGGATTGATGGAAAAGGAGATAGCCAGGGTAAAAAAAGGCAGGTATATATTATTGCCGATCACCGATAAGACCGCGGGCCACGGCACGCATTCCCTGCCGGCGGTATGGGGGGCATATCTGGAAGAATTGTTGAGGATCTCGGCGAAGTAATCTGACTTTTACCGCTAAGGCGCAGGGCCGCAAAGTTTCGCCAGGATAAACCCTCGTGTTCATGGCGCCCTTGCGACTTTGCGGTGAAAAAAAACAAAAACTGAGCAAACAATAATCTGTTTATGACACGACTTTTATCAATACTATTAGTGATCGCTATGTCTTTTACAACCCAGGCCCAGCAGAAACCCGATGCGAAACAGCAACTAATCGCGAATATCAAAGCGGAACTGGATAAACAGAAAGGCGTGTTCGCAGTAGCTTTTAAGAACGTGGCAACGGGTGAAACCCTGCTCATCAACGAACATGAAAACTTCCATGCAGCCAGTACGATGAAAACGCCCGTGATGATAGAACTGTACAGGCAGGCTGCGGCAGGAAAGTTTTCGATGACAGACCTGGTAACCGTGAAGAACGATTTCCGGAGCATTGTAGACAGCAGCAGTTACCAGTTGAGCGCGGCCGACGATAGTCAGCAGGAATTGTACCAGCAGATCGGCACGCAGAAAACGATCTATGAGCTGATGTACCAGATGATCATCATGAGCAGTAACCTGGCCACCAATATCCTGATAGAAAAAGTGGACGGAAAGAATGTGACGAATACCATGCGGGAACTGGGGGCCATGGATATCCAGGTGCTGCGGGGGGTGGAAGACAATAAAGCCTATGCGAAAGGACTGAACAATACCACTACGGCCTATGATCTTATGGTGATATACGACCGGATGGCGAAAGGCGAGATCGTTTCTGGGCAGGCTTCGCAGGAAATGATCAGGGTATTGCTTGATCAGCATTACCGGGATATCATTCCGGCCCGGCTGCCGGCCGGGGTGAAAGTGGCTCACAAAACCGGTTTTATCACTGCCCTGCACCATGATTCCGGCATTGTTTTTCTGCCGGATGGAACCAGGTATGTGCTGGTATTGCTGTCTAAAAAGCTGGAAGATGAGAAAGCGGCCGTGGAGGCCATGGCCCGGGTATCGGAGCTGATCTTCCAGTATGTGGAAAGCTCCAAATAAAAAATTCCCCGGAAAATTTCCACAACAAAGGTTTTCGCAAACGTTTGCGGAAACAGATAAAGTTTTTTCCTAAATTCTAAAAGCACTTACCCGCATATATTTATGTACCAGATCGTTATTATTTTTTAGGGGGGGATGCATCATTTTTCGAAACCCTATGGTCTAAGTGGGAACGATTGCGTAAACGAGCTGGTTTCGAAAGGGAATTCGGGAAAAGATTAACAAAAGATTTTTTTAGAAGAATAATATGTGTATTTTGTACACGCTTAATAACCAATAAACTGCCATTTATGAATTTATCGAAGCTTGTCAGGCCCACACTCGTGGGTTTATTTGCTTGCTTGTTTTTCTTCTCCTCGCAAGCGCAAACCAAAATCATTACAGGTAGGGTAACAGATGCGAAAGACGGCTCGCCGATGGTGGGCGCTTCCATTACTGTAAAGGGATCTACTGTAGGCACCCAATCAGGTGCAGACGGTGCTTTCCGCATTTCGGTTCCCTCCGCGGCCAACACCCTGGTTGTTTCCTCTGTAGGTTATGCTTCCCGCGAAGTGAGCATACAGGGAAGGACTTCGGTGGATGTTAGCCTCAACGCCACTAATGACCAGCTCAACGATGTGGTGGTTATTGGTTACGGTACCGCCCGGAAGAAAGACCAGACCGGCGCGGTTGTTTCCATCACCGCTAAGAATTTTAACCAGGGCCAGATCAGTGCTCCCGACCAGCTGCTGCAAAGCAAGGTAGCGGGCCTTGAAGTAACCAACCAGAACGGACAGCCCGGCGCTGCATCTACGATCCAGATCCGCGGTACTTCTTCCATCCGCTCCAATAACAACCCGCTCTACGTGGTAGACGGGGTGCCTTTGGATGGCGGTACTGCCCGCCCTAACCTGGGCAATGCCTTCGGCAGTAACCCTAACTCCAACCCGCTGCTGTTCATCGATCCGAACTCGATCGCTGAGATCAGCGTACTGAAAGACGCTTCTTCCGCAGCTATCTACGGTTCACGCGGCGCAAATGGTGTGATCATGATCACTACCAAAAAAGCCAGCGCAGGTCCGATGAAAGTGGAAGTAGGCGTGAGCTACAGCGGTACGGCAGGATATATGAAGAAGTTCGAGATCATGAACGCCAGCGAATACCGCGCAGCGCTGAAGAAATTCAACCAGCCAGCCACATTCGATGGCGGCGCGAGTGTTGACGCGCTCGACGCCATCACGCAGGCCGGTGTATCACAGAACTATTCACTGGCTATGAGCGGAGGCACTGATGTAGGCAGGTTCCGTGCTTCTTTCCTTGGCTCAAAACAAAAAGGATTCCTGAAAAAATCAGGTCTCGATAAATACCTCGCTACACTTGGAGGCAGCTACAAATTACTCGACAAGCGTTTGTCGCTCGACTTCAACATCATCACAGGTAACTATGTAGAGCAGCTGACCAGCGTTTCCAATACAGCAGGTTCTACAGGTAATATTGTATCATCGGCGCTCAGCTGGAACCCGACCACGCCTTTCTTCGCTTCTACCGGTCTGGCTAATTTCCCAACCAACGGTTCGGGTAACCCAAGGGCATTCCAGGAAGCTTACTCTGATGTTGCAAGCGTTTACTCGTTCCTCGGCAGCATATCAGGCGCTTACAAGATCACTGATGAACTGGAATACAAACTGCTTTTCGGTATCAACCATGGCAGGGGTAACAGGCTGATGAACATAGACGGCTGGCTCCAGGGTATTCCTGGTGTATCGGGCCTGGGCTTTGCAGGTGTTGCCAATGCACTGCTGAACTCACAGACCATCACACATACACTGACCTGGAACCACAATTTCAACAGCGACTTTTCGCTGGTGGCCCTGGCAGGTTACGAATACTTCAAAACACAGTATTCAGGTAACGGTGTAACGGCGAGCGGTTTCAATACCAACCTGACACAGGCCAGCATCATCGGTATACCTTATACAGATATCATGGCCGATGCCAAGAACCAGAATCCATACTTCTCTTACCGCAACCCGAAAGCAGAGCTTCAGTCTTATTTCGGACGCGCCATATTGAACTATAAAGACAAACTGCTGTTCACAGCTACTATGAGGGCTGACGGTTCGAGCAAATTCGGTAAGAACAACAAATACGGATATTTCCCTTCAGCAGGTGTAAGATGGGTACTCAGCAACGAATCGTTCATGAAGAACAACAAGACCTTCTCTAACGTAGCGCTGCGTGCTTCATATGGTATCACTGGTAACCAGGAATATCCTGCAGGTTCATCACAGGAACAGTTTTCGCTGAACTCCTACAACAATGCCCCGCAGGTGGTGAATGGTAACCCCGATCTGAAATGGGAGAAAACAAAAGCATTCGATATCGGTCTTGAATTCACTACCGCAGGCGGAAGGTTCTTCGGTTCTCTGGACTACTACCACAAGAACACATCTGATGTATTGTTCCAGACCACTGCCATCCAGCCGGCTCCATCTTCTATTTCATTCGTGAACCTGAAAGATGCGAATATCATTAACAGCGGTTTTGAATTGTCGCTCGGTGCAACTGTAATGAACCATCCGAAATTTGGCTGGGACCTTTCATTCAACTATGCGTACAACAAGAATATCGTGAAGAACTTCAAGGATCCTAACACCGGCCTCGATCTGCAGGTAAACACTGCCGGCATCAGCGGTCAGGGTGTATCGGGTACACTGGCACAGGTGATCACCAACAACCAGCCGATTAACGTGTACTTCCTGAAGCCTTTCCTCGGATTTGATGCAAGCGGCAACCAGCAGATCGGCGGCACACCGCAGATCGCAGGCGATCCTAACCCGCACAGCATCTACGGTATGACCAACAGTTTCCGTCTAAGTAAATGGTCTATCACCATGAACATCGGCGGCGCAGGCGGATTCCTGATCTACAATAACACTGCTACTTCTGTTACCAATATCGCCGGCCTGGCACAGGGCAGGAATGTTGACAAAGCAGCCATCGCTTCAGGTGAAGGCGTAGCAAGTGGTGTAGGTGCTTCTTCAAGGTTCCTCGAAAAAGGTGATTATATGAAACTCCGGAACCTGACCATCCGTTATGATTTCGGTAACAAGGGCAGGTACATCAAAGGACTGTCTGCATTCGTTAGCGGAACCAACCTGTTCGTTATTACTAAATTCACCGGATTCGATCCTGAGGTGAACATCGATAAGACCAATAACTCATACCCATCAAGGTCTATTGAGTATGTGCCTTATCCAACACCAAGGGTTGTTTCTTTAGGATTTAATTTTTACCTGTAATTACCTACACAACTTCAAAAACTGTCAATATGAAACCAATTAATATGATCAATAAGTTTGCAACTGCCGTCCTCGCGCTCACCGTGATGGCCGGTTGTACCAAGCTTGAAGAAAAATTGGGCAGCACGCTTACCAATACGGAAGTGTCCAATGCGCTTGGTTCTGCCGGTGTGGGTTTGCTGCTGTCTGCGGCCTATGCCGACCTGGGTGGTCCGCTTACCAGCCAGGACCAGGTATTCTCCCTGATGGAGAACACCTCAGATGAATCGCTGGTTCCTACCCGTGGTGGTGACTGGGACGATAACGGTGTTTGGCGCGTACTGCATAACCATACCTGGAATGCAGACCATGGCCAGATCACAAGCGTATTCAACAGCCTGAACAAGATCAACTTCGACGCTACCAATGTGCTCGCATTCAATCCGACTCCTGCACAGGCGGCCGAAGCCAGATTTATCCGCGCACTGTCACTGTACTACCTGCTGGATCTCTACGGACAATTCCCGTTCAGGAACCCGGGTGAGAACCTGCTGCTGGCTCCTGAGGTAAAATCAGGCGCTGCCGGTGCTGCTTTCATTATCTCTGAACTGAACGCTATCTTACCTGCACTTCCTGCCGGCAATGGCAGCAACCTGGCTAATCCGGACGCTGCGCGTGTATTGCTGATGAAATGCTACCTGCAGCGGGGAACCTGGGCCAACCGTGCCGCTCCAACTTTCGATGCAGCAGACCTGGACCAGGTGATCACGCTCGGTAATGCCATCATCAGCAGCGGTAAATATTCTTATTCCAGCAACTACTTCGATAACTTCAAAACAGGAAACGACAATTCGAAAGAAGCGATCTTCCGTTATGATAACACCCAGGGTGTTGGAGCTAATAACTCAGGTATCGGTGCCCGCTGGAATATGACCCTGCACTACAATTCATGGACACCGAATAACCCGAACGCAGGATGGAATGGTTTCTCTACCATCGGCGATTTCTATGCATCTTTCAACACAACGGCAGCACCAACCGCTTATGGTCC
The DNA here is from genome assembly GCA_019247775.1 of Chitinophagaceae bacterium. Lineage (GTDB taxonomy): Bacteria > Bacteroidota > Bacteroidia > Chitinophagales > Chitinophagaceae > Sediminibacterium. Next base: position 19,419 of record JAFBAN010000195.1, read on the forward strand.
GGCAGATACCCTGCTCGACAACAGGATCGGCGGTCGTTTCTACCCTAGTGTTACCGATGTATCAGGTCTTCGCCCGGGCTTCCTGGTGAACCAGCAGTACAACGAAGCCGGCCAGCCTATCAAAGACCGTAAAGGCGCTCCGCTCGCATACGACAAGACCATTGCAGCTAATATGATCGAGACCGGAACCAACCTCGAGGTTACCGGTATCCGTGTAATCAAGTATCCGCCTGATTACGCACAGTACGGCGGCGGTCCTGCAGGTAATGACCTGATGATCTTCCGCTATCCTGATGTGGTACTGATGGTGGCTGAAGCACAGGCCCGTAAAGGAAATACAGCAACAGCGCTTACCATGGTGAACGCGCTCCGTACCGCACGCGGTGCA
>JAFBAN010000064.1 GCA_019247775.1 Chitinophagaceae bacterium
ATAATGGCCCGGCCTTTGAACTGCACATACGCTTTTACTTTGTTGCCGTCTTTCAGGAATTTCTCGGCGTGTTTGGCTTTGAAGTCGAAATCATGATCATCGGTTCCAGGCGTAAAGCGGATCTCTTTAACCTCGCTTTGCTTGGAATTGGCCTTCATCTCCTTTTCTTTCTTCTTCTTCTCGTAGAGGAATTTTTTATAGTCGATGACTTTGCAGACTGGCGGATCTGCGGTAGGAGAAATCTCAACCAGGTCCAGTTCCTGTCCCTGTGCAATTCTCAGTGCTTCCTGTGTGGGGTAAATGCCAACTGTTACATTGTCTCCTACCAATCGAACCTGTGGTACCCGGATTCTCTCGTTGATGCGATGTTCAGGCTCGGGTTGCCTGTTAAACCTGGGGTTGAATCTTCCGCCCCCTCTTGGTGGTAATGCCATTAAAACCTGTTTAGTGAATAATTGATTTGCTGTTAAAGATATGGATATTGAAACTGAAATTTCGAAGTTTCGGGAAAGCCTGTTCACCTCTGCACGCCGTGTCTCTGCGGCAAAAACCCGGCCTTATTCCCCCGACCTCCTGGTCTCTATTTCGTCTGCGATACTGTCTACAAAAGCTCCTACGTCCTGGGCCCCGATATCGCCTTTTCCCTGCCGGCGGATCGATACCTTGTTCTCGTTCATTTCCTTCTCACCCACTACCAGCATATAGGGCACTTTCATGATCTCGGTATCCCGGATCTTCCGCCCGATCTTCTCCTGCCTGTCGTCTATTTCCACCCGCACTCCTGCCCGTTTCAGTTGTTTTTCCACAGAACGTGCATAGTCGAGGAACTTATCGCTAATGGGCAAAATCCGTGCCTGCACGGGAGCCAGCCAAACGGGGAATTTGCCCGCATAATGCTCGAGCAGGAAGCCGATAAAGCGTTCATGGGTCCCAAGCGGCGCCCGGTGGATGATCAGGGGTATCTCGGGTTCATTATCCTGGTTGGTAAAGGAGAGATTAAAACTCCGCGGCTGGGCAAAATCTACCTGATTGGTGGCCAGGGTAAATTCACGGCCGATGGTGCTCCAGATCTGCACGTCGATCTTCGGTCCGTAAAAAGCGCCTTCGCCTTTCGCTTCCACAAACGGCACTCCTGTTTCGATCAATACTTTGCGCACCATGTCCTCCGTCTCTTTCCATAATTCGGGCTGGTTCACGTATTTCTGACCGAGCTTCTCAGGGTCATGAAGAGAAAGACGCATCACATATTTTTCAATTCCGAATATCTTGAAGTACTTCAGGTACATAGCATTTACTGCCTCAAACTCCTGTTTAAACTGTTCCTTCGTGCAGTAGATATGCGCATCGTTCATATGCAGGCAGCGTACGCGCATCAGGCCGAACAATTCGCCGCTCTGTTCGTAACGATAGCAGGTTCCATACTCGGCCAGGCGATAAGGCAGGTCACGATAACTCTTTGGCTCGGCATCGTATATCTTATGGTGATGCGGGCAGTTCATTGATTTCAGGTAGTATTTTTCACCGTCCATCTCCATCGGCGGGAACATACTGTCTGCATAATACGGCAGGTGACCGCTGGTGATATAGAGATTCTCCTTGGCGATATGCGGCGTTACCACCCGCTTATATCCGCCGTCCTGCTCGGTTTCCTTGGCCAGTTTCTCCAGTTCTTCAATGATAACGGTGCCATTCGGCATCCAGAGGATCAGGCCCTGGCCGATATCATCATTCATAGTATAGATGCCCAGTTCCTTGCCCAGTTTGCGGTGATCGCGCTTTTTGGCTTCCTCGAGCATGGCCAGGTATTCGTCCAGTTCTTTCTGGTTGGGGAAACTAATGCCATACACCCGGGTCAGCATTTTATTCTTCTCATCGCCTTTCCAGTAAGCGCCTGCAATGCTGGTGAGTTTGATGGCTTTGATAAAACCGGTATTGGGGATATGCGGCCCCCGGCACAGATCGGTAAATGCGCCCTGAGAATAGAAAGTGATGCCGCCATCGTTCAGGTTTTGCAGCAGGTCGAGTTTGTACTCATCGCCTTTGTCTGTGAAATATTTAATCGCATCCTGTTTGGAAATTTCCTTACGCTGGTAAGGGTTGGCTTTTTTGGCCAGTTCATTCATCCGCTTCTCCAGTTCACGCAGATCGTCTTCCGTCATCTTGCGGTCGCCCAAGTCCATATCGTAGTAGAACCCTTTTTCGAGCGCCGGTCCCACCCAGAATTTAACGCCCGGGAACATCGATTCCACGGCCTCGGCCATCAAGTGGGCAGAAGAATGCCAGAACGTGTTTTGTCCTTCAGCATCGGTCCAGGTAAGCAATTGCAGGGAAGCATCCTGCTCTATGGGGCGTGTGGCATCCCATACTTCTCCATTGATCTTTGCGGCCAGTACTTTTTTCGCAAGGCCTTCGCTGATAGATTTGGCTATTCCCAAAGCAGAAGTGCCGTTTTCATATTGCCGAACGGCTCCATCCGGAAAACTGATATTGATCATGTTGCGCTGAATCACCCTTTTTGTGGGGAGGCAAAGGTACATGGAATTGGAGATTTGAGACGGAGGATTTTGGAATTGGGAAAATTCGAAATTTTGGAATTGCAATTTCCCAATTTCGAATTTTCCCAATTCCAAAATCTACCGCTCAATCTTAACGCTTCTTTACCAAGGCTTGCTATATTGGAAGCGTAGATTTGTCTGATGAGATTGATTTTTACCCTTTTCTCAGTCTTATTGCTTGTAGGTTCGGCCGGCGCCCAGAAGATCACGGGGATCTGGCGCGGCTATTTCACTTCCTCCAGTCTTGCAGCCCGGGATATGCCCGATGAGCGCTACAAATACGAGGTACAGATCCAGCAACTCTCCAATAACAGCATCAAAGGCGTCACTTATTCTTATAAAAGCACCGTGTTCTATGGCAAGGCAGAACTGAGCGGCATTCTTACACTGCCTGCAAAATCGCTGATCATCCGCGAAACGAAACTGGTGGACCTGAGGATCAAAGACCGGAGTGAGCCCTGCCTGATGACCTGCTATCTCGATTATGCCCGCATCGGTAAACTGGAAGTGCTGGAAGGCACTTTTATTTCCGTGGATGTAACGGGTAAACGCGATTGCGGCAGCGGAAAGATCTACCTGGAAAGAGTAGCCAGTTCCGATTTCAAGACAGAGGAATTCCTGGTGAAGAAGAAACCGGAGAACCCCAGGCCCACACCGAACATATCCCTGCCTCCTGCGGGATCATCCGATAAAGGGCGCGATAATATGGCCGTTAAGCCCATCCCCGGCCGGCCCGGAACCAAGTCACCGGCGCCGTTGGTCAAAACGAATCCCCAAACGACTCCGCCGGCGGTAAAAAAATCAACACCCGCATCCACCAATACACCGAAAACAAATACAGCTACTGCAAAGGTAAACCCGAAAAAAGAGGACCCCAGGGTTCAGGCGCCAAAACCTGAAGAGAAAAAGACCGAACAGCCGGTCGTACCCAATAAAGAAGAACCCACCGTTAGTCAGCAGCGGCCCGAGCAGGTAAAAAAAGTTCCCTTACCCAAAGTGCTGGTGGAAAGAGAGAACAACCTGGTAAAAGTCATCAACACCAGTGAGGCCGACCTGGTGATCAGCTTATACGATAATGGCACCATCGACAATGATACCATTTCAGTATATCACAACAACGAATTGGTGATCTCGAACAAAAAACTGACCTATTCCCCATTGTCGGTTAAGATACATTGCACCAGATCGGATCCCCGGCATGAGTTCATTATGGTGGCCGAGAACCTTGGAGACATTCCGCCCAATACTGCCGTGATGGTGATCACATCTCCGAGCGACAGCCGTCTGCGCTATGAAGTTACCCTGGCATCTACAGAATCGAAGAATGCCAAGGTGATCATCAATTTCATTCCCAAAGAATGATCAGAGCCTGATATTCCAGGTTACAGAAGGGATGACCGGGAACAGCGAAACCTGTTTGGCGGTGACTTTTAAGGTGCCTGCAGATGCAGTTCCTTCCTGATCGTAATAAATGAAATATGGATTCAGCCTGCTGTACACATTGTACACGCTGAACACCCAGCTGCCGGTGAGTTTCCGCGGTTTTTTGGGCTGCGGCGAATAAGTAGCCGAAAGATCGAGGCGGTGATAGGACGGCATCCTGTATGCGTTGATACGGCTGTATTCCTGGGTGAGCACCCCACTTACAAAATAGAAACGCTCCGGCAGCGAAGTAGCATTGCCGGTGCCGTAAATGAAAATGGACGAAAGTTTCCATTTCTGATTCAATTCATAACTGGCAACCACAGACAGATCGTTGCGACGGTCGTAGCGGCTGGGATAGCGCAGTCCATCATTCAGGTCGGGGAACTGCCGCCAGGTCCAGCTAAGGGTATATCCGATCCATCCTGTCAGCCTTCCCTTTACTTTATTTATGAAGAATTCGGCCCCATAGCTCCAGCCCCTTCCAAAAACAAATTCTTCTTCGGGATCTTTCAGTGAGGGCGTATATCCTTCGCGGTATTCTATCTGGCTTTCCATGGTCTTATAGTATGCCTCCACAGAAGTTTCGAACATGCCATCCCTGAAATTCTGGAAATAGCCGAGTGCATATTGCCAGCTGATCTGCGGCTTTACCCGCAGCGTGCTTGGTACCCAGAGATCTGTTGGCAAGGTGGTGCCCGCATTGGTGACCAGGTGAATATATTGCAGGTTCCGCGTGATGGCGGCTTTCAGGGAGCGGTTGTCATCAAAGGCATAACGCAATGTGGCCCTGGGCTCGAGGCCGCCATATGCTTTTACCGTATGTCCGCTGCCATAGACCGCGCTGTCGAGTTTATTGCCATTCGCATCGCGGCTGTAGGCAGTGTATTTTCCCACCTGCTGAAAAACGCTGTAACGGATACCGAGGTTGAGCTTCCACTTGGCCGTCAGTTCCCAATCGTCCTGCAGATACAACGCATACTCATTCGCATATTTTTTTGTGGAGTTATTGGGAGTGAATACCACACTGTCCTGGTTTCCGCTCAGTACATTCGGCAGAAAAGTATGAAAAGTGTACTGGGCCCCGAATTTAAGTTTGTGTTCGGGTGAGGGATAAAAATCGACATCCGTCTTGGCATTCAGATCGCGGATACCGGAAGAAAGATTGAGGCGAAAGTTATTCTGACGGCCCTCCAGCGAAAACCGGTAATCGTTGTAGACCACCGTTGTATTTGCAAACAGTTTTTTATTGAAGATATGGTTCCAGCGCAGCGTGGCGGTTGAATTGCCCCAGGGTATTTCGGTGCTGAAGGAACGCTTGGCATTGTTGAAATTGAATTTATCCCGTCCGAAATAACCGCTGAGGTATAAACGGTCGTTCTCCGAAAACCGGTAATTCATTTTAGCATTCAGATCGTAGAAATAATAACCGGAACCGTAGTATTCACTTGTTTTCTTGATGAAGGGTTTGACCAGCGCATCAACATAAGTGCGACGGGCCGAGATCATATAGGATGCCCTGTTCTTTTTCAGCGGGCCCTGTATGGAGAACCTGGATGCGATCAGTCCGATGCCGGCATCCAGCTGGGTCTTATTCTGGTTGCCTTCTTTCATGGCAATATCCACCACCGATGAAAGTCGTCCGCCGTATTGCGCCGGCATCCCGCCCTTGATCAGCGTTACATTCTTGATGGCATCGGAATTGAAAATAGAGAAGAAGCCGAACAGGTGGCCGGTGTTGTACACCACTGCATCGTCCAGCATGATCAGGTTCTGGTCGGGCCCTCCGCCGCGAACATAAAATCCCGCATTGCCTTCGCCGGCATTGCGGACACCGGGAAGCAGTTGCAGCGTTTTGAGTACATCTACCTCGCCCAGGAATGCAGGCAATGCTTTGGCAGTGTTCACGCTCAGTTCGAATTTGCCCATCTGGGCATTCTTTACATTGTTGTCGCGTTTACGTCCTACAACGGTAACATCGCTGATCAGTGCCGATGCGGGAGTGAGCAGGATATTGAGCTGACGGTTCTCATCGAGTTTAACGAGTAATTCTCTGGACTGATAACCCACAAAACTGCAGAGCATCCAGTATTCTCCCGCCGGCAGGGTAATGGAATAAAAACCGTATTGATTGCTGGCTATCCCTTTTTCACCGGAGCGCATCCGGATACTGGCGCCGATCAGGGTTTCGCCACTCAGCGAATCCTTGATATAACCGTTAAGCGTGAATTTTTCCTGCGCGGCAGCTGCCAGTCCTAAACCGCAAAAAAGGCAGGCTGTCCAAAATTTCTTCATAACAGTTCACTTGCAGACAAAACCTTCGGCTATGAAGGCTGATGTCCTTATTGTTTGGGTCTGAAATCGATGGAGTCTTTTGTTTCGCCGCAGGTCAGCATTTTTTTGGGAATATATGGATTGCGGATATCCTGGTAACTGCTGAGCCAGTTGGCGCCCTGGTCGTTGAAGGCCATCGGGCAGAACTGGTGATATACCACAGCACGGTCGTATTGCACAGTGCGGATCAGGTCGTAAAGCTGGTCGCCGACCATCTGGAAAGATTTGCGCTTTCCTTCCATGTCTTTTTCGCCAAGCAACCCTTTAAGCTCTGCAGAAATACCCTCGGTATAGGTTTTGGCGGTGGCGATGATATTGGTATCGCCTTTCAGTTCGTTCAGTTTGAGGTTATCGGTGGCCAGCATCAGCGATTTCGCATTGCGATCTACCGCGGTATCGCTGTCTGCCACAAAACTTTCTTTCAGGGCATAATAGTCCGCCAGCACCGCGCCGAAGGATTCATTGAAAGCCGCAGAATTGGCGCTCTTGGCCAGCGGGCCCTGGGGCTTCTCTTCCACTTTCGCTTTTTCATCGCTGCTGCCGCAGGCGGCAAGTACAGCCACAGCGCAATACAGGAGTAACTTTTTCATACCCGGAGATTTGAATGCAAAGGTAAAACCAAATTGGATTGCGCCGGTTTGCAATTACCTTTGCGCCTCAAATAGTTTTCAGAGATGCTGATCGGTTTACAGAATGTGACTTTCGAATTCGGGGCGCGGGTGATCGTGGAGGATGCAACCTGGCATATTCAGCCCGGCGACAGGGTTGGCCTGGTAGGCTATAACGGCACGGGTAAGTCTACCCTGCTGAAGTTGCTGGTAGGCGAATACCAGCCTTCGAAGGGGTCTGTCGAAAAAAGCCGGGATACCACCATCGGGTACCTGCACCAGGACCTCCTGAGCTTTGATACCAATGAGACCATCACCGAAGTAGCGCTCGGCGCTTTTGAAAGGGTGCGGCAATTGGAGAAAGAGATCGAAGAACTGGGGCACCAGCTTGAGAAGAATTCAGAAGACGAGGCCCTGCTGCTCCGGTATACAGATGCTTTACATGAGCTGGATGTACTGGACGGTTACAATATCCATCATAAAGCCGAGGAGGTATTGCATGGTCTTGGTTTCAGCAATGAAGACCTGGTACGTCCCTACCACGAATTCAGCGGAGGCTGGCGGATGCGGGTGCTGCTGGCCAAAATGATCCTGCAGCAGCCCGATGTGTTGCTATTGGATGAACCTACCAACCACCTCGATCTTCCATCAATAGAATGGCTGGAGAAATACCTGGTCCATTACCAGGGCAGCGTGGTGATCGTGAGCCACGATAAATTCTTCCTGAACAGGATGGTGAACAAGATCGTGGAAGTGTACCAGCAGCAGCTGCATATCTATACTGGCAACTATGCTTTTTACGAAGAGGAGAAACTGATCAGGATCGATATGCAGCAGAAAGCATATGAGAACCAGCAGGACTATATCCGGCAGCAGGAACGTTTTATAGAACGCTTCAAGGCCAAAGCCAGCAAGGCGGCCCAGGCGCAGAGTGTGCAGAAGCGGCTGGATAAACTGGACCTCATCGAAGACGTGAAACTGGAGCGGCCCGACCTGCGCATCAATTTCCAGCTGGAGAAAGTGCCGGGCAAAATATTGGTGTCGCTGAAAAATGTGAGCAAGAACTTCGGGCCGGTACGGATCGTTGAAAATGCTTCCGCAGAAATTGACCGGGGCGATAAGATCGCATTGATCGGAGCTAACGGCAAGGGTAAATCGACTGTACTGCGGATGATCGCCGGCGCCGAACCCTTCAGCGGCGAACGCAACTGGGGACATAATGTGGAAGAAAGTTTTTATGCGCAGCACCAGCTCGAGGCTTTAACACTGAACCATACCATACTCGAAGAGCTGCAGCATTGCGGCAGTAAAAAAACGGATGTGGAGCTCAGGAGCCTGTTGGGATCCTTCCTGTTCAGCGGCGATGATGTTGACAAGAAAATCCGCGTGCTGAGCGGAGGTGAAAAAGCCCGGGTGGCGCTGGCGAAAACGATCGTCAGCAAAGCGAATTTCCTGCTGCTGGATGAGCCCACCAACCACCTCGATATGCACTCAGTGGAATTGCTGGCGGAAGCGCTGAACAAATACGAGGGCAGCTATATCCTGGTCAGTCACGATCGTTATTTTATTTCCAAAACAGCCAATAAGATCTGGGAGATCGTGGATCATCAGATCAAGGAATTCAAAGGTACTTACCAGGAATGGGTGGAATGGAACGAGCGGATGGCGAGGTTGGAGAACGAGAGACAGAAATCGGTGCCAGCCGTTAAAGAAGAACCGAAACCGGAAACAAAACAACAGGAGAAGCCGAAAGCAAACCCGCAACAGCCCATCAATAAAGAACTGCAGAAGGAACTACAGAAAGAGCAGCGCAGGCTGGAGAAGCTTGAGGCAGATCTGAATAAAGCAAAAGAAAACCAGTCAAAACTTGAAGCCGCCCTCGGCGATCCGGCCAACTATGCGGATCGCAGTAAGTTCGTGACCATCGAAACGGATTATCAGAAAGCGAAAATGGCGAGGGAGAGTCTGGAGAAGGAGTATGAAAAATTGTTTGAGCGGGTACTGGATCTCGAAACTCAACTCAAATAACTCACCCCCGGCCCCTCTCTGCAGGCAGAGAGGGGGATATTGTGCTGTTTCCTAGAAAAAAAGCAACCTCTCTCTACCTGTAGTGAGGGGTGACGGGCGAAGCGAAGTCGGGCTGAGTATTAGAGTTTCCCCTTCACAAAATCACTCACCAAATAACTGATCAACTTCCCCACACTCTCATCATTCCTTCCATCCGCCAGTTTTGCGGCGCCTTCGGATACATGGAGATAAGCCACTTTGCTGCCCATCGAAGATGCGCTTACGAACTGCCGCGCTAATCCCGGGCTGATTCCTACCGGGCTGCTGGCGCTGCTGAGTGCATTCTCCACGCTGTCGAGGTCGATCTCGATACCGCAAAGCGTATCATCCGTAAAATTATTGGCATGCGCCACAGCCTGCAGGAAGCTTCGCTTCTCATGCACGAAAATATCTTCATAAGTGATGCAGTCGATAAAGGGATTGTTCACCATGTCCATCCACACATTCTGCGGCAGATAATTTTCGTGCAGGCCGATCACACAGTATTTTTCGAGATAGCCATCCGCTTCTGCATAAGTGAACCCGTTACCGCTGTGCCGGCCTTCCATAGGACGGAAATCGGCGTGTGCATCCAGATTGATGGCATTGATCTGCGCGATAGGTATCACACCGGCTTTATAGAACCCTTTGGCCGCTCCCTTGATGCAGGGATAAGAATTGTTATGCCCCCCTCCCACCACGATCGGGATCTTTTTATTCTGGGTGATGAGATGGATCAGTTGCTCCACTTCCTCATCGATCGTATTGACCGCATGGCGGTAAGCGGCCAGTTTTTCGTCCAGGTCGTGCGCGTTCTGTTCAATTAGATTGCCCATTTCCGAAAAATCGAAATGTCCCAGCAGCAAGATCTCCGAGCCTTCGAGAAAATCATTGCTCTGGATATTGAGAAAGGATTGCAGGAATGGCATCCAGGCCGAATCCGTTCCACCTATGCCCATATTGGCTTTTACGCCGATATCTTCCGGAATACCGAGCAGCACAAAAGAAGAACTGGTATTTTTCAACGACTGCTCCAGCTTCGAAGGATCCGCCAATACCTGCAATCGCTCCCCAAGTTTGGTTTCGAAACGCCGGATCCGGGTGAGGGCGAGAATATCCTTTTTATTATAAAACCTGAAATGGCTCATAGGGCTGATTTAGCTGGTCGCAGTACGCTAAATATACTTAAATAAGGTGTTCGCCATTTAAAACATCCGAAAACAAGATCGGGAATAACCATTGTGCCCTGTTCCTCCCTATGTACCTATGTGTTGAAAAAAACTTAACACATAGGTACATAGGGAGGGATAGGACACATAGGATCTTGGCAGCCCGGCGGGTTCAAATAAAATCCCCGTTGATCATCACCCTGTCCACCAGATTTGATCCGAAAGCATAAGGCAGATAAGCCAGCGACGGAACAGGTTTGGTAAGGATAAGGTTTGCTTTTTTACCGATGGTGATGCTCCCCAACTCATCCCCCAGTTCCATGGCATAAGCTCCATTGATGGTTGCTGCATTGATCGCCTCTGCCGGCAGCATCCTCATCTGGATACAGCTCATCGACACCACCAGGTTCATATTGCCGCTGGGACTCGAGCCGGGGTTATAGTCCGAAGCCAGCGCTACAGCAGATCCGGCATCGATCAGTTGCCGGGCGGGTTGAAGAGGCATGCGAAGAAAAAATGCCGCGGTTGGCAGCAAAGTGCCGATAGTATCCGAGCCGGCAAGCGACCCGATCGCCGCATCATCCATGGTCTCGAGATGATCAACGGATACTGCACCGAGCTTCACACCAGTCTGCACCCCGCCCGAAAGGCTTAACTGATTCGCATGGATCTTTACCTTCAACCCGGCTTTCATTCCCGCCCTGCAGATCGTTTCTGTTTCCGCTGCGCTGAAAAACCCGGTCTCGCAAAACACGTCGATATAGTCCGCCAGGTTCTCAGCAGTTAGGGCAGGGATCATGTTGTGGATGATAAGATCGATATAACCCTGGCGATCCTCTTTATACTCGGTTGGAAAAGCATGCGCACCCAGAAAACTGGCTTTCACCGGGATCGGGGCCTTTTCTTTCAGCCGCCTGATCACCCGCAACATTTTCAGCTCACCTTCTACCGAAAGCCCGTAACCGCTTTTGATCTCGATAGCGCCCGTACCCAGTTTCATCAGTTCCTGCAGCCGGTTCCAGGCCTGTTCGAACAGGAGATCCTCGGGGGTATCGTTCAACCTGCGGGCCGAATTGAGAATGCCCCCGCCTTTGGCGGCTATCTCGGCATAGCTTATTCCTTTAAGTTTATCTACAAACTCCTCTTCCCTGCTCGCTGCAAACACCAGATGGGTATGGCTGTCGCACCAGCAGGGCAGCACCGTGGCGCCTTTGGCATCGATCGTTTCCGTATCCTCATGTTCGAACCGGCCGATCGATGACATCTCACCATAACCGGCGATCCGCCCATCGCGGATATGGACAAATGCGTTGTTGATGATCTCCAGATCGGCAAGTTCTTTACCACGCAACAGTTTCGATTCAGCTCTCACGCCGGCTAGCTGATGAATATTGGTAAGCAGTCTATCCATTACAGCAAATTACAGACAAACCATCCGCCTCCGGCAATTTTTTCGTGCAGGACGAATGCTTTATTTTGGGCGATGTTCTGCCAACTCGTTATTGTCCGTTATCCCCGCTGGCTGGGCTGGGCCGGACTGCTCTCCATGGCGGTTTTCAGGATCCCGCTTGCGGCCAATAAAAAGATCAGTTTCTGGAAACTGCTGGGCTGCGGAAAAAACGGCGGATTCGATATGGTTCCCGACTGGCGGCAATGGGGGGTGATGGTAGTCTGGAGTGAGGAGTCTGGAGTCGAGAGTGAGGGTTCCGGGGAAGATAACTCCAACCCCAAACTCCAAACCC
>JAFBAN010000178.1 GCA_019247775.1 Chitinophagaceae bacterium
CGCCGGTCCGTCCGTTCCATGTTCCATGTTCCTTGCTCGATATTCAATTCCTCCCTCGCTCAATTCCATGCTCCCCGCGATCGTCTGCAGCAATGTGCTTTTGCCGCTGCCATTCGGTCCCGTGATCGCATAAGAGTTCCCCGAACTAAAAACAAAATCCAGTTTCCTGAATATCCACTCGCGGCTGAAACGTTTGGAGGCGTTGGTAACTACGATCCCCATCTCACCCCCCCCGGAAGGGAAAGCCATGGAAGAAATTGTATGGGGTTCAAGTATATTCATTACAAGAAAGAAAACCTAACTCCCCCTTCAGGGGGTTGGGGGGTGGGGTCAATCTTCATCCATCGCCCCTTTCACATACCGCTTGATGATGCCTCTTCCGCTCTCGCGGATAAAAGTCACGATCTCATCCCGCTCATCGGTGGCGGGCAGCTCTTCTTCAATGTATTCCAGCGCCTGTGAGGTATTCAAGCCCTTGTTATAGATGGTACGGTATACATCCAGGATACCATTGATCTGTTCCAGCGGGAAACCGCGGCGTTTCAGTCCCACACTGTTTACGCCGCCATAGCTTAAGGGATTGCGCACCGCCTTGATATATGGAGGCACATCTTTACTTACCAGGCTGCCGCCCGCTATAAAAGTATGCTGACCGATGTTCACGAACTGGTGTACCGCACTCACGCCGCCGACCACTGCAAAATCGCCCATGGTCACATGGCCCGCTACCTGCACGCTGTTGCTCATGATGCAGTTGTTACCGATCACACAATCGTGGGCGATATGACTGTAAGCCATGATCAGGCAATTGTTCCCCACTTTTGTCTTGCCGCGGTCTTCGGTGCCTCTGTTGATGGTAACGAACTCCCGTATGGTGGTATTATCGCCGATCTGCACAATGGTTTTTTCACCGCTGAATTTCAGATCCTGCGGGATGGCGCCCAACACTGCGCCCGGAAATACCCTGCAGTTCCTCCCGATGCGTGTGCCATCCATGATCGTAACATTACTGCCGATCCAGGTGCCTTCACCGATCTGCACATCGCCATGGATCACCGTAAACGGGTCGATCTTCACATTGGGAGCGATCCGGGCGTTGGGATCAATGTATGTATAGGGATGGGTCATGGAGAGTCTGGAGTTAGGAGTCTGGAGTTTGGAATTATTTGGTTGGGCGTTTTACTACCTGGGCTACGAGGTCGGCTTCGGTGGCTACCTTGCCGCCTACATATACGGTGCCGCGCATTTCGCAGATGCCGCGGCGGATAGGACCGGTAAATTCCATCTTCAATACCATGGTATCGCCGGGACGCACCATCTGTTTGAATTTGCAGTTATCGATCTTCAGAAAATAAGTATCGTATTGTCCTTCGGGCATCGAGTTGATACAGAGAATGCCCCCGGTTTGCGCCAGCGCCTCTATCTGCAGCACTCCCGGCATAATTGGATTGCCCGGGAAATGCCCCGGAAAGAACCACTCGTTGAAAGTCACATTCTTTACGCCAACGATGTAAGTATCCGTCAGTTCAATGATCTTATCAACCAGCAGGAACGGATGGCGGTGCGGCAACGTACGCTCGATCTTCTCCAGCGTATATACCGGCGGCATCGTGGCATCGTAAACCGGAACGTCTTTCACATGCCGGTTCTTCTTGATATACTGTTTGATCTTTTTGGAAAACTCCACATTGGTGCTGTGTCCCGGCCTGTTGGCGATGATGCGTGCCTTGATGGGATAACCGATCAGCGCCAGATCGCCCACCACATCGAGCAGTTTATGGCGCGCAGGCTCATTCGGGAAACGGAGCTCGAGGTTATTGAGATAGCCCTCGCTTTTTACTTCCATCCTGTCGCGCTTGAACACTTTGGCCAGTCGCGTCATCTCTTCATTCGTCACCGCCTTATCCACTACTACGATGGCGTTATTGATATCGCCGCCTTTGATCAGATCGTTGTCGAGCAGCATTTCCAGTTCATGCAGAAAGCAGAAGGTCCTGCAGGGTGCGATCTCGGTCTTGAAATCCTTGATCGTTTTCAAACCCGCATGCTGGGTGCCCAATACCGGGCTATTGAAATCGATCAGTGTGGTGATCTGGTAATCCATTGCCGGGATGGCCACCATTTCTACCCGTTTGGCATCGTCGTAATGGTAAATATTTTCATCGATGCTGTACCAGGCCTTGGTCGCATCCTGTTCTACCACACCACATTCTTCTATCAGGGTAATAAACGGAGCGGAGCTGCCATCCATGATCGGGATCTCCGGACCATTGAGTTCGATCAGCACATTGTCTACACCCATGCCTACGAGTGCTGCCAGCACATGTTCTACCGTACTCACCCTGGCATCGCCAACCTGCAGGGTGGTACCGCGACTGGTATCCGTTACCAGATCACAATCGGCCTTGATAATTGGTTGATTGGGGAGATCTACCCGCTGAAACTGGATGCCAAAGCCGGGGTTGGCTGGACGCAGGGTCATATCAACCAAAACACCGGTGTGTAATCCGGTGCCGCTGATGCTAATAGAACTATTGAGCGTATGCTGCTTATCGGGATTGAAATGTAAGTCCATTCGTGCTCCGTTTTATCCTCCGGCCATCGCAGGCGGGCGGCTGGTATATCCGGCAAAAATAAGCCGTAAAGCCGGTTTAAACGGTTTTTTAGGCATTTATACGCTCAGACAGCAACTGTTCAACCAGTTTTTCGAGGTCCTGAATGCGTTTTTCCAGTTCGGGTAAATTCCTGGCTACCACCTGGTTGCGGAGGGCGATGGTAGTATCCATGGCGGGTGAGCCAATAAAGGAACGGTTGGGTTCGCGGATGGTTTTGCTGATGCCGCTCTGGCCTGCTATCTTGGTGCCATCGGCAATGCTGATATGGCCCACAATGCCTACCTGGCCGCCGATCATAACGTTCTTACCGAGCTTGGTGCTGCCGCTGATGCCGGTGAGGGCCGCAATTACGGTATGCTCGCCGATCTCCACATTGTGTCCTACCTGTATGAGGTTGTCGAGTTTTACGCCGGTGCGGATCACCGTTGAACCGATGGTAGCGCGATCGATGGTAGTATTGGCCCCGATCTCTACAAAATCTTCAATGACCACATTGCCGATCTGCGGGATCTTTTTGTAAGCGCCATCGGCCTGGGGCGCAAAACCAAAACCGTCGCCGCCCACTACTGCGCCGGCATGAATGGTTACCTGGCTGCCGATCACACAATCATGGTAGATCTTCACCCCGGCATGCAGGATACTGTTATCGCCAATGATCACATTGTTACCGATCACACAGCCCGGAAATATTTTTACATTATTGCCAAGCCGCACTTTATCGCCCAGATAAACAAAAGCGCCCACAAACACATTCTCGCCCAATACAGCAGTATCCGCTATATAACTCGGTTGCTGGATGCCGGTGAGCTGCTGGGTCATCAGCTCCTGGTATTTCGTCAGCAGGGTTGCAAAAGCGGAATAGGCGTCGGGCACCCTGATCAGCGTAGCCGATAATGGTTGCCTGGTCTCCAGGTTCTCGTTCACAATGAGTACGGAAGCCTTTGTGGTGTATAAGAACTCTTCGTATTTGGGATTGGCAAGAAAAGAGATCTGTCCCGGCTGCGCTTCTTCGATCTTACCAAAACTGGTTACCGCAACAGCAGGATCGCCTTCTGTTTTGCCATTGATAAGCATTGCTATTTGCGCAGCAGTAAATTGCATAAGAGTTAATCCGGTTCAAGTTAAACAGTAGCGTGCAGCGGTTCTGCATTCCCAGCTATCTTTTTCTTTACGTTAACAAACAAATGTAGAATTTTTTGACCTGCGCGGAAAGGTTTTGATCGATCAGCGCATTTTCTACCCGCGAGATATCCCTCACCGTTCCGTCCCTGAACAGGATATTGATCTTTTCATCCCTGGTCTGGTACAGGGTATTGCTGGCTTCTCCCGTAAAACACAGGTAAGGCAGGTCGGCCGGACCGGCGTCGAACTTTTTCAGCGTCTGCTGCTCTTTTTCCCTGATATATTCCAAAGAAAATGGCTCGGCCTGCAGGCGGGTCTTGTACAATTGCCTGTTGAGGAAGCGGCGGCACAAAAGCGACAATACAGGGTCGGGATGGCGGCTCCAGTGTTTGATGGCATGCATTACATCATGGTCGTCGATGGAACAGAATGTATCCAGCGCCGTTGCATCCATCCGGCCATTGAATGGTCCGAGAAAGAAATCAAGCCCGGTCTGTGTGGTCAACCCCTCATCCGCAGCGCTATAAATGCTCCGCACCCGTTCTAGTATTTTTACCAGCATTTTTTCTGCGGCGAGTACCGTCTTATGAAGGTATACCTGCCAGTACATCTGCCGGCGGGCCACCAGAAACTTCTCAACGCTGTAGATACCTTTCTCTTCCACCATCAGTTGCCCTTCGTGTACGACCAGCATTTTCAGGATCCGGTCATAACCGATCACGCCTTCGCTGACGCCGGAGAAGAAACTGTCGCGACTGAGATAATCCATCCGGTCCACATCCAGTTGCCCGCTGATCAGTTGATGAAGAAAAGGTTTGTGGTATTGATCAGTAAAGATCTGTATGGCGAGTGATAACCGGCCGTTGAGATCTTCGTTGATCCTCTGCATGATCTGCAGCGACAGTTGCTCATGATGCGCGCCCTCCACCAGTACTTCTTCAAGTGCATGCGAAAAAGGTCCGTGGCCGATATCGTGCAGCAGGATGCCAGCTTTAACAGCGATCTCTTCCTCGGCTGTTATTTCCACACCCTTGCTCCGCAATTCGGTTACCGCGCAACCCATCAGGTGATAGGCGCCCAGCGAATGATGCAGCCTGGTATGTACCGCTCCGGGATAGACCAGCTGCGCCATCGCCATCTGCTGTATCCGCCGCAGCCGCTGGTAATACGGATGCCCGATGATCGCAAAGATCAACGGATGATTAATCGTGATGAACCCATGCACCGGGTCGTTGATGATCTTTCGTTTAATGGACTCCATCCTGTTGCTGAATTGTTAAATCAAAAGTTGGCGAATGGACAAAAGTACAAATAGCGGGGTGATATATTAGATTTGTCCGGGGTGAATGGGGAATGGTGAATTGGCATTGGTCGATAGTATAGTCCATAGTCATTTCGCCATGGACTATGGACTATGAACCTGAAAATCAGCCGGACCAACTTTTCAAGTCCCATTCACCATTCACCCCGCTAAACCCTCTCTATCGCAGCCAACGCTACTCTAAGTTTTTCCGTACCTTATTGTTTGAAGCCAGATCTTGCATCCAACTCCAAACCCCAAACCACAAACCCAACCATGGCTGTAGCAAAAATTTTATGGGTAGACGATGAGATCGAAAGCCTGCAATCGCAGAAGCTTTTTCTCGAGCATAAAGGTTATGAAGTGCATACGCTCACCAATGGGTTCGATGCCATCGAGTATGTCAAAGACAACCTGGTGGATGTGGTATTGATCGACGAGACCATGCCCGGGATCACGGGGCTTGAAACCCTTGCGCGCATCAAGGAACTGAACAGCCAGGTGCCGGTGGTACTTATCACTAAAAATGAAACGGAGAACCTGATGGATGATGCCATCGGCAGCCAGATCTCAGATTACCTGATCAAGCCGGTAAACCCCAACCAGGTGCTGCTGAGTCTCAAAAAGATCATCGACAATAAACGCCTGGTGGCGGAAAAAACAACCACGGCTTACCAGCAGCAGTTCCGCGAGTTGTTCACGGCGCTTAACAGCGATCCCGACTACAATGAATGGATGGAACTTTATAAAAAACTGGTGTACTGGGAGCTGGAAATGGAAAAAAGCGATAGCCCGGAAATGCGCGAAGTGTTCCAGACACAGAAACAGGAAGCGAATACGGAGTTCTGCAAATTCGTTACGAAAAATTATGCATCCTGGATCAATCCCAAAAGCGCATCGGCGCCGATCATGAGTCACCAGCTGTTCCAGTTTAAAGTGCTGCCGCATGTGGAGAAGGGGATACCCACCTTTTTTATCCTGATCGACAACCTGCGTTACGACCAGTGGAAAGCCATCCAGCCGATCTTCGCGGAGAGCTTCCGGATACTCGAGGAAGAAACTTTTTATTCGATCCTGCCTACGGCAACGCAGTATTGCCGCAACGCCATTTTTGCCGGATTGATGCCGCTCGATATTGAAAAGCAATTTCCCCAGCAATGGAAGAACGACGATGAAGAAGGCGGGAAGAATTTATACGAGGAAGATTTTTTCCGTGCACAGCTGAGAAGGCTGCGTAAGGATGATCTCAGGTTCAGTTATCATAAGATCGTGAACCACCAGGATGGTCAGCAGCTGGTCAGCAATGTCCATAACCTGCTGCAGAACGACCTGAACATTATCGTGTACAATTTTGTGGACATGCTCAGTCATGCCCGTACCGAAATGGAAGTACTGAAGGAGCTGGCCAGCGATGAAGCGAGCTACCGCAGTCTTACCCGAAGCTGGTTCGAACATAGTCCGCTGCACCAGGCGTTGAAAAAGATCGCGGAGAAAAAAGTGAAGATCGTGCTGGCCACAGATCATGGAAGCGTGCGGGTGAATACGCCGCACAAAGTGATCGGCGATAAGCAGACGACCGCGAACCTCCGTTACAAGCACGGCAGGAACCTGAATTTCGAGCCGCGTGATGTGCTGGCTTTCCGCGATCCCAAAGAAGCGGGTCTGCCCGTACCCAATGTGAATTCGTCCTTTATTTTCGCGAAAGAGGATGGGTTCCTGTGCTACCCGAATAATTATAACCACTACGTAAATTATTACCGGAATACTTTCCAGCATGGCGGAATCAGCCTCGAGGAAATGATCGTGCCGATCATTAAAATGACCAGCAAAGGTTGATTCAGTCTGGAGTCTGGAGTCAGGAGTCTGGAGTAATTTACTATTCCAGACTTCTGACTCCAGACTCCTAACTCCTAACTCCAGACTTCCTGTGGATAACTGCCGGTTCCAACTTCACGCTAACCCCTAATTTTGCCTCATGAAGTACACACAGACAACATTAGACAAGCTGGCGAATATCCTGGGTGAATCCGGTTATGTGGTACGTTATGAGCGGGGCACATTCCAGAGCGGCTGGTGTTTGCTGGAGGCCCGCCGGATCGTGGTGTTGAATAAGTTCCTGAGCGTTGAAGGCCGGATCAATACCCTGCTCGAGATCATTCCGCAGATCCCCATCGAATACGATAAACTGACCCTCGAATCGCAGAAACTGTACGAGGAAACAGTAAAAAAATCCGCTACCGAGGCGGAATAAACTGCGGTTAATACGCATGTCCGGCCCGCAGATTTGGCTTAGTTTTGGCCGGTGGCAAGCATTCCATTGACGATAACTTTTTTAGGCACAGGCACCAGTTCAGGTGTGCCGATGATCGCCTGCCAGTGTGCGGTGTGCACTTCTGCCGATAGGCATGACAAACGGCTTCGCAGCAGCATCCTGGTGCGGTCTGCAGCAACCACGCTGGTGGTTGATACCACGCCCGATTTCCGGTACCAGATGCTGCGCACCGATACCAGGCAGCTGGACGCCGTATTGTTTACCCATCATCATAAAGACCATATCGCCGGGCTCGATGATATCCGGGCTTTCAATTTTACAAGCCGTAAAGCGATGATGATCTACGCCAGTGCGGTTACCGAAGAAGCATTGCGGCGGGAGTTCTATTATGCTTTTATGGAAAATAAATATCCCGGCGTACCGGAGCTCAGTATGTCAACGATCGACGGTTCGGCTTTCCAGGTAGGCGATATTCCGGTGCAGCCGGTGCGCGTAATGCATCATAAACTGCCGGTACTCGGTTTCCGGTTCGGGGATTTCACTTATATCACCGACGCCAACCAGATCGACGAATCTGAAAAGCAGAAGATCCGCGGGTCCAGGATACTTGTGCTGAACGCACTCCGGAAAGAAACCCATATCTCACATTTTACACTCAATGAGGCAGTGGCGCTGGCTACGGAACTGGAAGTAAAAGAAGTTTATTTTACGCATATCAGTCACCAGCTCGGAAAACACGAAGACATCAACCGGGAACTCCCGCCCGGTATGCAGCTGGCTTATGATGGGCTTACCCTTACGGTATAGACACCGTTGTTTGTAACTCCTTTACATGCTCAACCCAATGATGTATGAAAAGGATCATTAAAGATTATCTCAGCTTTACGCGCAGGGAGCGCATGGCATTGGTTATTCTGCTGGTGCTGATGGGTGCTTTTATCGGCGCCCCCTATTTTTATCAGCCCGTGTTCGAACCGCCCCGCGATGCGCAGCTGAACGATTTCCTTGCGGCCGATCGTACAGATAGCGCGGAAGATCGAGCCTCGGTTCATGCAGACAGCCGGCCGGTAACTGCGGATGCATTTCCATTCGATCCGAATACCATCGGCGTGGAAGACTGGATCAGACTCGGTATTGCCGAAAGAACGGCGAAGACGATCCTGAAGTACCGGAGTAAAGGCGGGAAGTTCAGGACCCCGGCAGACCTGCGCAGGATCTGGGGAATAAGGCCTGCGGATGCTGAAAGACTGATCCCGTTTGTGCGGATCAGAGAGGGGGAACAGCCCGCTCCTTCCGGTAAGAACGATCAGTATACTGCGGTTGTAAAGACACGCACTGAGCAGATCAGATCAATCGATATCAATACAGCTGGGCTGGAGGAATGGAAAGCCCTACCGGGGATAGGAGAAGTGCTGGGCAATCGCATTATAAAATACCGCGAACGGCAGGGCGGTTTTTTATCGGTACAGGACCTGAGTAAGACCTATGGTATTTCAGATTCGCTGTTCGGCAGGATCCGTGACTGGCTCCGTTTCGATCCCGCCACGGTGCCGAAATTCCATATCAATATGGCCAGCCTTTATGAGCTCCGTTCCAGGTTGGGCATCTCTTATGGTTCGGCGCGGGCTATCCTGAACAACCGGGAACAGCATGGGTTATATCATTCGCTGGAGGAGATCAGGGCGGTGACGGTATTGCCCGATAGCAGCTGGCAGAAATTGCTGCTGATCGGGGTATTGGACTAACTTTACTGTGTGACGAAACGAAATTTGGACTTAATCCAAAATCGCTTAGTTTTGCCGCTAATACTAACAAACAATTGTTTGTTTTATAAGGAGGTTGCCAGTCAATGATCTTGCCGGGCAGCCTCCGTCTATTTTAAACGAAGATTATGGATTTCAGGCAGCAGGAATTGACAGAACAGGTAGCCGCAACGGCCCGGGATTTTGCCCGGCAGCAGATCAAACCCTATGTAATGGACTGGGATGAAAGCCAGGAATTTCCCCTGCAGTTATTCCGCGACCTGGGCAGGCTGGGATTGATGGGTGTGCTGGTACCGGAGCAGTATGGCGGAGCAGGACTCAGTTATTTCGAGTACAATGTAGTTATCCAGGAAATTGCCAAGGTATGCGGTTCTATCGGTCTGAGCGTGGCGGCGCATAATTCACTTTGCACCAATCATATCCTCACATTCGGCAATGAAACGCAGAAACAGCGCTGGCTCCCAAAACTTGCAACAGGTGAGTCATTAGGCGCCTGGGGGTTGACGGAACCCAATACCGGAAGCGATGCCGGCAATATGAAAACGACTGCCGTAAAAGAAGGCGGTGAATGGATACTTAACGGGACCAAGAGCTGGATCACACATGGCAAAAGCGGCGATATCGCCGTGGTGGTTTGCCGCACCGGCGAACCGCGCAGCAGCGGCAACTCAACAGCATTTGTGGTGGAGCGCGGAACCAAAGGATTTCTTGCCGGCAAAAAAGAGAACAAGCTTGGGATGCGCGCAAGCGAAACCGCGGAAATGATATTCGATAACTGCCGCATCCCCGACGAGAATCGTCTCGGTGAAGTTGGCGATGGCTTCAGGCAGGCGCTGAAAATACTGGATGGAGGGCGTATCTCTATCGCAGCTTTATCTGTCGGCATTGCCAAAGGAGCTTACGAAGCGGCGTTGCAATATGCACAGGAGCGTCACCAGTTCGATCAGCCTATTTCAAATTTCCAGGGGGTCAGTTTCAAACTGGCCGATATGGCTACCGAAATAGCAGCTGCCGAATTGCTGATCTGGCAATGCTGCGATCTGAAAACGCGCGGAGAAAAAGTTACCAAGCAGGGCGCCATGGCCAAATACTATGCAAGTGAGATTGCGGTAAAAACTGCCAACGATGCTGTACAGATATTCGGAGGCTATGGATACACCAAAGATTTTCCGGTAGAAAAATACTATCGTGACGCAAAATTGTGTACTATTGGAGAAGGAACATCGGAGATACAGAAGATCGTAATAGCGAGAGAGGTACTGCAGTAATGATTTTTTTCGATTGCTTGTTATAGTGAAAGCCCTCTTCTTGAGGGCTTTTTAATGCGATATCCCTGCAGAATTCTTTATCTTTCTCGTTTATTAGCAGTGCCCTGTGACTTTATATCATCGCTTATACCCATTACTGCTGCTCCTATGCTCAAACCTCTTGCTTCCCGGCATCAAAGGGGCTGAAAATACATCGAAAGGGGATATCAGAAGGGTAGACTCGCTCAACGATCTTGCATTCCGCGAAAAACGGTACGATGTTCCCCAGGCGCTCAATAACCTCGCCGTGGCACAGAATATCGCCACCGCTATCAATTACCAGAAAGGACTCGGCACCAGCTACCTGTACGAAGCCGGCATCTTTTACCAGAACGGATACCAGAAAAAAGCGCTGTCAACCTATTTCAAGGCGCTCCAGTTGTTCAAGACACTTAAAGACACATTCAATATTGCATTCGCCAGCCAGCAGATCGCGCTTTCCATGCAGATGGATGGCCGCACGCAGGAAGCCATGCAGCTCTACAATGAATCGCTCCGGGTTTTTATGATGCTCGGCAAGCAGGAAGATATTGTCAATGTAAAAAACGCAATGGGCGTACTGGGCATCCGCATGAAAAGATACAAGGAAGCGGAAAAGCAGCTCGTAGAAGCCCTTGTCATTGCGCAGCGGATCAGGTATACCTATGGCGAAAAAAAAGTGTACT